>CANMAT010000160.1 GCA_947494865.1 Deltaproteobacteria bacterium | reverse complement strand
TCGACCTCGACGCGCTCGACCCGCGCGCGCGGCGGGAGCGAGCCCACCACGGTGGTGTGCACCGGCACCGAGCGCTCGACCATCGTGTCCCACTGCATCGGAATGGTGTCGGGCGTAAACGACACGAGCGCCGCGCCCGCGGGCAACGCGAGGAGGTCGGCGATGAGCCGCACCTGCCGCGTGCGGCCCTCACGCACGTCGATCTGCAGCGGTCCGATGTCGTCGGCGCGCAGCGGACCGAGCACCGAGGGCGAGCCGCGCACCGTGACGCGCACCTTGTCGGGCAGCGACGAGAGCAGCACCGGGTTGCCCGTGCTGGTCGCCGGGAGCACGAAGGTCGCCGGCACGTCGATGCTGCGCTGCACGTTGCCCGAGCCGCGCACGACGCCGAACAGCATCATCGAGATCACCACGGAGACGATCTTGAGCCCGACGTTCTCGGTCACGGACTCGCGCAGGGCGCTTGGGATACGCGGGGGGCGCAGGTCCATCGGGTGTTTCAGCCCTGGCGCGCGCGCGCGTCGGCGGGTGTAGCGGTCTCGACGGCCGGGGTCGACGGCGACGGCGGGAGCCGCGACACGCGAGGTTGCTCCTCGTCGTGCGCGCGCATGAGCGCCGCCGCCTGGCGCTTCGAATAGAATAGGCCGTAGAGCGCCCTTCGGAGCGACTCGCCGTCGAGGTCGCGCACGATGTTGCCGTTGAAGCACAGCGACACCTTGGCGCGCTCCTCGCTCACCACCACCACCACGGCGTCGGTCTCCTCCGAGATGCCGATCGCCGCGCGGTGGCGCGTGCCCAGCGTGCGATCGAGCGAGGCGTTGTTCGTCAGCGGGAGAAAGCCCCCCGCCTTCCATACGCGCGCGCTCTTGATGATCACAGCGCCGTCGTGGAGGGGGTTCTCGAACGCGGGCAGAAAGATGGTGTAGAGCAGCTCGCTCGTGACCGCGGCGTCGAGCACCGTGCCCTGCGCCACGAAGTCGTCGAGGGCCGCCTCGCGCTCGAACACGACGAGCGCGCCGAGCTTGCGCTCCGCGAGGAGGGTCGCCGCCTGCACCACCTCCTCGACCGCGTTCGACTCCTCGCCGCGCCGCCAGCGAAACAGAAACGGCCTGTTGCCCACGCGCATGAGCGCGCGGCGAATGTCGCCCTGAAAGATCACCACAACGAGCAGCAGAAACGACGCGAGAAAGCGGTCGAGCAGCGTGTAAGCCGTCACCAGCCCGAGGCGCTGCGCGACGAAGTACACGGCCCCAAGCAGAAGCATCCCCTGCCCCACCTGCACCGCGCGGGTGCCGCGGAGGAACAGCAGCAGGCGATAGACGGCGTAGGCCACCACGCCGACGTCGACGAGGTCGCGCAGCATCGCCAGCGGCGGCCTGCGCGCGAAGAGCGCGAGGAGCCCGTCAAGCATCGCCGCCCCCTCGCAGCAGCGCGCACGCGTGGGCCACCCGCGCGGCCTGACGCATCGTCGCGACGTCGTGAACGCGCAGCACCGCCGCACCGCCGAGCACCGCGAGCGTCACGGCCGCGGCCGTCCCCCCGGCGCGCTCGTCGGGCCGCGTCGCGCGCACCCGCCACGACGGCGCGTACACCTCGACTGCGTCGATGAAGCGCTTGCGCGACGGACCCACGCACACAGGGTACCCGAGCGCGCGAAGCGGAGCGAGGTTGGCGAGCAGCGCGAGCGACTGCGCCGGCGTCTTCGCGAAGCCGAGGCCCGGGTCGACCAGGATGCGCCCGCGCGCCACGCCGGCCGACTCGAGCGCCCGCGCGCGCGCCGCGAGCTCGCGCGCCACGTCGGCGTGCAGGTCGTCGTAGCGCGCCAGCGAGGCCATGGTGCCGGGAACGCCCCGCGCGTGCATGGCGATGTACGCGGCGCCTGCGTCGGCCGCCACGGCGCCCAGGGCCTCGGCAGCGTCGCCCATGCCCACGTCGTTCACGATCGTAGCGCCGGCTGCGAGCGCAGCGCGGGCCACGTCGACCTTCGTCGTGTCGATGGAGAGGGGCACCGTGACCCTCGACGCGAGCGCCTCGATGAGAGGGAGCGCCCGCGCCATCTCTTCACGCACAGACACCGGCTCGGCGCCCGGGCGCGTGCTCTCGCCGCCCACGTCGAGCGCGTCGGCGCCCTCTTCGACGAGGGCCATCGCGTGCGCCACAGCGGCGTCGAGGGCCCCGTAGCGACCGCCGTCGGAGAACGAGTCGGGCGTGACGTTCACGATGCCCAGCACGTAGGGGCGCGACCAATCCCAGACCGATGCGTCGAGCGTGAGCGGGGGGGCGAGGGTCACGACTACGGCGACCGTGACTACCACAAGACCGACCGCCGACGCGCGAGAGACCTCACGCGCGTCGACGCGAAGGAGCGCGGACGACTACGCCCCGGAGGGAACGCCGCGGGGCGGGAAGATGCTGGTGGTCTTGGGGCGGGCGTCCTTCGCCTCGCGTCGCTCGGACCACGAGGGGATCACGGTCTTCACGCGATCGGGGAGCGGACGGTTCTCGATGCAGGCCGCGATCTCCTCGACGTCGAGCGTCTCGCGGTCGAGGAGCGCTACGGCGAGGCGGTCGAGCGCGTCGCGGTTCTCTTGCAGAATGTGCCGCGCGCGCTCGCGCTGCTCCTGAATCATGCGGCGAACCTCGTTGTCGATCTCGATCGCCGTCTGCTCCGAGTAGTCGCGCTGGTTCACGCCGAAATCACGGCCCAGAAAGGGCTGATCCTCGGCCTGACCGTAGGCCACGAGGCCCAGCCTCTCGCTCATGCCCTCCTGGCAGATCATGTAGCGGGCGTACTGCGTGGCGCGCTGAATGTCGCTCGCGGCGCCCGTGTTGGCGCGCCCGTACACGAGCTCCTCCGCGGTGCGCCCGCCGAGGGTCATCGCGATGCGCGCCAGGAGCTGCTCCCGCGAGCGGTTGTACACGTCCTCCGAGGGGAGGGTGACGGTCACGCCGAGCGCGGGGCCGCGCGGAATGATCGAGACCTTGTGCACCGGGTCGTTGCCCAGCACCTTGAGCGCCACGAGCGTGTGCCCCGCTTCGTGATAGGCGGTCACGGTCTTGGTCTCTTCGGTCATGACCATGTTCTTGCGCGCCACGCCCATGATCACCTTGTCCTTGGCGAGCTCGATGTCGTTCATGTTGACCGAGTCCTTGTCTTGACGGGCCGCGAGCAGGGCGGCCTCGTTGACAAGGTTCTCGAGGTCGGCGCCGGCGAAGCCAGGCGTACCGCGCGCGATGATCGACAGGTCGACGTCGGGAGACAGGGGCACCTTGCGCGTGTGCACACGGAGGATCTCTTCGCGACCCTTCACGTCGGGTCGCGGCACGATGATCCTTCGATCGAAGCGCCCGGGACGCAGAATGGCGGGGTCGAGCACGTCGGGGCGGTTGGTGGCCGCCACGATGATCACGCCGTCGTTCGCGTCGAAGCCGTCCATCTCGACGAGAAGCTGGTTGAGCGTCTGCTCGCGCTCGTCGTGGCCGCCGCCCATGCCTGCGCCGCGGTGCCGACCCACGGCGTCGATCTCGTCGATGAAGATGATGCAGGGCGCGTGCTTCTTGCCCTGCTCGAAGAGGTCGCGGACGCGCGAGGCGCCGACACCCACGAACATCTCGACGAAGTCGGAGCCCGAGATCGTGAAGAACGGCACGCCCGCCTCGCCTGCGATCGCGCGCGCCAGGAGCGTCTTGCCCGTGCCCGGAGCGCCCGAGAGCAGAACACCCTTCGGAATGCGACCGCCGAGGCGCCGAAATTTCTTCGGGTCCTTGAGGAAGGCGATGATCTCCTCGACCTCGTCTTTGGCCTCTTCGATACCCGCCACGTCGGCGAAGGTCACCTTGTTCGTGTTGTCGTTGACGAGGCGCGCGCGACTCTTGCCAAAGCTCATCGCCTTGCCGCCGCCCGACTGAATCTGCCGCATGAAGAACACGAACATCGCGAGCACCAGCACCATGGGCAGCCACGTGAGCAGCACGCTGGTGAGGAGGCCCGAGCCCTCGTCCTTCTCGTTGTAGACCTGAATCGGGTGTTGCGGGTCGGCGTGCGAGAGCACCTCGCGCTGGAGCTCCCAGTTCACGGGCGCGACGGTCTCGCGCTGCTCCGGCGAGCCGTTGGGGAGCTGACGGTGATAGGTGATCTCGCGCTCCTTCACCCGCACGTCACGGACGTAGTGCTGCCGGACGTCGTTCATGAACTCGCTGAAGGGCACCGGGCGCACCGACTGGCTCCCGATGAACACCTGATAGAGCATGAAGAACATCACGAGCAGGAAGGCCCAGAGCAGAAGGGTTTTGTAAGATTGCTTCACGGCTCCCTCGAAGTCTCGACGGGTCCTGACGGGGTGTTTTCGGGCAGAACGCTGACGAGGATACCCGAGCTAGCACGCGCATTGGTGCGCATCAACCACCTCCCAGCGCGCGCTTGGCGCGGGGCGATCGCCGCCTCGCGCGCGCGCGGCGCCCTGTTTCTTGAAGCATCATCTCGACTCCTGGGAAGTGGGCTCGCAATCTCGGAAGAACCTCTCGACGAACGGCCTCCTCCTCGGGAGCGACCACGCAGACGCCGGGGCCCCAGCCCACGGCCTCGCCCGGCGTGAAGGCCATCGCCTCGGCGTCGGAGAGCACCAGGAAGGGCCGCACGAAGCCTCCGCGCAGCCGCGGCGCGAGGCCGCGCACCGCCGCGATGCCGCCGCGCGCGAGCTCGCAGAGCACGCGCACCGCGTCGTCGTCGCGGGTGTTGCCCAGCGCGACGCGGTGAAAGCCCTTCTCGAGCGCGAGGAGGCCGAGCTCGCTCTGTACGTCGATGCGGCCGCGCGTGGGCGACGGGCGCACAGCATAGAAATCGATCCCGAAGGAGCGCGCGAGCCGACCGACGTCGGCGACGACCTCCGCCGCATCGGATTCTTCGCTTGTGTGGGGCTCCACGGCGGCAACGGCAAGCTCCGACAGGTCGAGTTCGTCGCGCGCGCTGTACAGGAAGTTCATGAGCGCGAGGCTCCGCGCGCCGCCCCCCGTCGCGACCAGCACCTTGTCGCCCGGACGCACGAGCCTACGCGCCTGCGTGAAGGCCACAGCGCGCTCGTGCGCGGCGCCGCGGAGCCCCTGCGCGCCGCGGTCACTCAACCTCGAACTCCTTGCAGAACATGCCCGCAGCCGCGCTCGCCTCGTCGGCGTACGCCGCCTCGCGGTGCGTCGCGTCGGGATACCCGTGGGCGCATCGATCGCGGTCGCGATCGTGGTAGACGCAGCGCTCGCAGGTATGCACCAGCGCGTATCGCCGCTTGTCGTCGAGGAAGCGCCGCGCGTCGAGGATCTTCATGGTTTGTAGGTGCCTGAGACCCTACCACGCGGCCGCCGCGCGAACCCGCGCTCCCCGCGCGCTCGAGTGACACGAGCGTCTCGACGTGGGCGGTCTGCGGAAACATCTCGAACGCCTCGATCGCACGCACCGAATAGCGCGCGCTGAGCACCGCGAGATCGCGCCCCAGCGTCGCCGGGTCGCACGACACGTAGACCACCGCGCGCACGTTCGAACGCTTCGCGAGCGCCTCAGCCACCGTGCGGGCTCCCGTGCGCGGCGGGTCGAGGACCACGACGTCGGCCTTCGCGTCGGCGCAGGCCTCGGCGGGCTCGTGGCGCACCGTCACGTTTGCGATCGCGCGCGCCGCGAGGGTCGCGCGCATCGCCGCCGCCGCGCCCGCGTCGCCCTCGACCGCGGTGACAGACGCCGCGCGCCGCGCAAGCAGCACGGTGAAGTTGCCCGCCCCCGCGTAGAGCTCGAGCACGCGACGCCCCTCCGGCGCGGCGTGACGCGCCACGGCCTCGGCGAGCGCGGTGTTGAGCGCCGCGTTGGCCTGCGCGAAGCCGTCGACGCTGAGCACGAGGGGCGCCCCGTCGGGCCCCGCGATCACCGGCCGCGCGTCGCCCGAGACCGCCGCCGTTGACGCCCCCGGCGGCCACAGCGCGACGCCCTCGAAGCCCATGGAAACAAGCGCTTCACACGCGGTGTAGGCGTCGGGCCCGAGGTCGCCATCGGGGTGCACGCTCGCCACGGGCGCCCCGCCCGCGCCGATGGCGATCGAGACCTCGCCGCGCCGCGCCACCGACGCGAGGTGCGCGGTGAGCAGCGCGAGCGCCGGCTCGAGGCGCGGGTCGAGCACGGGGCACGCGGCGATGGCCACCACGTCGTGCGCGCGGCGCGCGCGAAAGCCTACCGCGGCCACCTTGCGGTGCGTCTCCCACGCGACGCGGGCCCGCGTGCGCCAGCCCCACGGCGACGGCGACGGGTGCCACGCCACGGGCACCTCGCGCAGGTCCTTCGGGAGCGCGCGACGAAGGAGGGTGATGCGCGCCTCGCGCTGCACCGCCTCCGAGGCGTGCTGCCACGCGCAGCCGCCGCAGCGATCGAACACCGCGCACCGCGGGTCGACGCGCTCCGGCGAGGCCGCGAGCGTCTCGCGCAGCATCGCGCCGTCGCGCTCGACGCGCAGCCGCACGCGCTCGCCCGGCAGCGCGCCCGCGACGTGCACCGCGCGGCCTTCGACGCGGGCCACGCCGTCGCCCGAGGCCGCCAGCGCCTCGATGACCACCTCGACATCGTGAGCTCTCATTGAAACCGCTGCGCGGGCCTTCCTCGAACGAAATAGAACTCGAACGCCCCCTCGAGCTCGGCGCGGCTCTGCGTGAGGGCTGCGGGCTCTCGCCCCTCGCCCACGGCCCGCTCGCGCGCCGTCTGCGTGTAGTCGCGCACCGCGCGAGGGTCGGCCATGTCGAACGAGAACGACGTCACGGCCGTGCGCCGCGCGGCCGCGTCGGCCCCAGGGTCGCCGCGATAGATGGCCTCGAACACGACGTAGCCGCGCCACGCCATGAGCGCCGCGTCGGGCGTAGATTGCACGATCTCGCGGCGGCCGCAGCGCTTGGTGAGCCGCAGCACCGCATGCACCGGCGTGACCCCCGTGGGCCCCACGGCGATGCGCTCATTGAGGTGCTGCGCCACGTAGGAGGTGTCGTCGACGAGGATCACCAGCACGTCGGCGTACTCGCCGGTGTCGCCACCGCGCGAAATCTGAATGGTATAGCTGCCCTGGTGCCAATCGCCGCCGAAGAAGTCGGGCTGCATCGAGTAGTCGGGCTCGTCGAGCGCGCACGCCTGCACCATGAGCCGACCGCGCACCTCGCCGGCGCCGTCGCCCACGC
The DNA here is from genome assembly GCA_947494865.1 of Deltaproteobacteria bacterium. Taxonomy (GTDB): domain Bacteria; phylum Myxococcota_A; class Polyangia; order Polyangiales; genus CAISKJ01. The sequence continues at coordinate 498 of CANMAT010000160.1, read as the reverse complement.
TGCACGACACCGCGAGCGCGGCCGCGACCACGCCGAAGAAGCGCGTCACGCCTCGCATCGCACCACCACGCCCTCGCCCGCGACGAGCGCCGTCGCGCCCTGACACACCGCGAGCTCGACGCGCCCCGAAGAGCCCACCAGCGCAACGCGCTCGCCCCGCGCGACGGCCCCGTAGCCCGTGCGAAGCGGGCCTGCGAAGGCGTCGGGCTCGACCACGACCGCGCGCGCGGCGTCGACCCCGGCGGGGAGCCGCACGCTCGTCACGGCATTGCCATAGCGGTCTCGCGCGATCACCACGCCGCGAGCATACCGCAGCGCCCCCACCGTTTCGAAGGACGCATCGTCGGGCATCGCCCATCGCGCGGCGCGCGCGTGGCGCGGCCCCAGGAGCCTCGGGTCGGCCCCCGCCGCGAGCAGCGCCGCCGCCGGCGCGAACACCTCACGCCCGTCGAAGGTCGTGACCCCCTCGCGCGGGCCGATGCGCGAGATGCGCCACAC
>CANMAT010000159.1 GCA_947494865.1 Deltaproteobacteria bacterium | reverse complement strand
GCTCGTCGCTGGCGAGGTGCGCGACGTCGCGGCGGAGGCGCTCGACGGTGGCGTCGTCGGTGACCTCGCAGCGCGGCGCGGGGGGCGCCTGCTGCGCGCGCGCGTCGTGGTGCGCGGCGAGCGCGGCCGCGCACGCGAGGGCGAGCGCGCAGGCGGGGCGCTTCACGCTACGAGAGGGCCTCGGGCGCCACGGAGCCGTTGACGGCCTCGGTGTCGGGCGCCTGGAGCATGAGCGGGGCGTCGTGCGCGGGGCGGTAGTCGCGCTCGAACTGGTCGAGCTCCATCGCGACGGTGCGCAGCATCGCGCGGCGCTCGTGGAAGGGCAGAAACGCGCTCTTGAAGCCGTTGAGAATGATCTGCTTGATGGCAGGCCACGGCACGCCGAGGCGCGTGTGCACGAGGAAGAGCTCCTTGCTCACGGTGGTGTCGGTGATGAGCCGGTTGTCGGTGTTGACCGTCACGCGCACGCCGAGGTCGTAGTAGAACTTCAGCGGGTGGTTGGAGATGTCGCGCACGGCGCCGGTCTGCACGTTGCTCGACGGGCAGCACTCGAGCGGAATGCGGTGGTCGATCACGTAGTGGAGCAGGTCGCCGTCTTCGCGGAGCCTGCACCCGTGGCCGATGCGGTGCGCGCCGCAGGTGTGGATGGCCTGGCGGATCGAGTCGGGGCCGTACGCTTCACCCGCGTGAATGGTGCTGTTGATGTTGTTGTTGCGAATGAGCTGAAACGCGTCGCGGTGGTGCTTGGCCGGGTGGTCGTACTCGGCGCCCGCGAGGTCGAAGCCGACGACGCCGCGGTTCTTGTAGGCGACGGCGAGCTCGGCCATCTCGAGCGAGCGCTCGGGCGAGATGTTGCGGATGCCGCAGATGATGACGTTGGCGTGGATGCCCACCTCGTCTTGCGCGGTGCGCAGGCCCTCGAGCACGGCCTCGACCACGGTGGTGACCGAGAGGCCGCGGCGCGTGTGGAGCATCGGCGAGTAGCGCACCTCCATGTAGCGCACGCCCTCGCGCGCGGCGTCGACGCCGAGCTCGTAGGCGGCGCGGCGCAGCGAGGCGGCGGTCTGCAGCACGCGGAGCGTGACGTCGAAGGCCTTGAGGTACTCGACGAGGGATCCCGTGTTGCGCCCGAGGTTCATCGCGCCGGTGAGGCCCTCGGCCGTGGTGGCGGGGAGCTCGATGCCGTCTTCGCGCGCCAGCTCGAGGATGGTGTCGAGGCGGAGCGAACCGTCGAGGTGGACGTGCAGGTCGGTCTTGGGAAGCCGCCGAATGGCTTCAATGGTGAGTGCCGTCATGGCGGGAGACTACACCTGACTCCGCGCCCCGGTCGCGAAACTGGCGGCCTCGCGCCCACCTCTGCTACTGCCCGCGCCGTGACGACATGAGCATCCCGCTGAACCCCGCGCAGAAGGCCGCCGTCGAGCACGGCACGGGGCCCGCGCTCGTGCTCGCGGGGGCCGGCAGCGGCAAGACCCGCGTGATCACCCAGCGCATCGGGCGGCTCATCGACCAGGGCACGCCGCCGCGCGCCATCACCGCGGTGACCTTCACCAACAAGGCCGCCGAGGAGATGCACGAGCGCCTCGTGGCCCTGTGCGGCGAGCCCGGCAAAGACGTGTGGATCTCGACCTTTCACGCCCTGGGCGGCGAGATCATGCGGCAGGCGATGTCGAAGGGTGAGCCCTTCGTGGTGTACGACGGCGCCGACACGGCGGGCCTCATTCGCGAGATTCTTCGCGAGTACAAGGTCGGCGACAAGCGCGTCGACGTGGGCGCGGTGATCGCCCGCATCTCGCACGCCAAGAACGCCATGTGCTCGCCCGAGGAGCTCGCCGCGCAGGCGCCCGACACGGAGTACGACGAGATCGCCCAGTGGGTGTTTCCCCGCTACGAGTCGGCCCTCAAGCGACTGCGCGCCTTCGACTTCGACGACCTCATCCTCTGGCCGCTGAAGAAGCTCACCGAGGATGAGGGCCTGCGCGAGCAGTGGCGCAAACGCATTCGCTACATGCTCGTCGACGAGTTTCAAGACACGAACCGCGCGCAGCTGCTGGTGGTGAAGGCGCTCACGGGCGCGACGGGCAACGTGTTCTGCGTGGGCGACGACGACCAGTCGATCTACGGGTGGCGCGGCGCCGACATCGCCAACGTGATCGATTTTCCGAAGCACTTTCCCGGCGCGAAGATCCTCGCGCTCGAGCAGAACTATCGCTCGCGCAAGCCCGTGCTCGACGTGTCCAACGCCGTGATGGAGGGCCAGGTGCGGGCCTTTCCGAAGCGGCTCTTCACCGACAAGCCGGGTGGGCCGCCGGTGAAGATCGTGGCGTGCGACTCGAGCGAGGGCGAGGTGAAGTTCGTCGTCGACGGGATACAGAAGCTCGTGAACGAGGGGTACCGCAAGCGCGAGATCGGGGTGCTGTACCGGTCGAACGTGCTCGCCAAGGCCGTCGAGGAGGCGATGCGCCTCGCGGCCATTCCGTACCGCATGATCGGCGGCAACTCGGTGTACGAGCGCCGCGAGGTGAAGGACCTCATCGCGTACCTTCGCATCTCGCTGCACCCGCACGACGAGATCGCCGTGCGCCGCGTGGTGAACTACCCCGCGCGCGGCGTCGGCGACGTGACCATCGCGCGCCTCGAGCGCTTCGCGCGGGCGCGGGGCGTGACGCTCTTTCAAGCGATCGAGCGCGCGGGCGAGATCGACGACATTCCCGCGGGCACGAAGGACTCGCTGCGCGCCTTCGTGGGCGTGGTGAGGGAGGCGAAGGCGAAGATCCACGCGAACACGCCGCTCCTCGACGTGGCGAAGCACGTGACCGCCGCGGTGCGCCTCAAGGAAGACATCGTGGCCGCGGGCCCCACGGCCATCGCCGCGGGAAAGCGCTGGACGAACATCGAGATGCTGTACCGCACGCTCGAGAAGGCCAACGCGAAGACGCCCGGCGAGGCGAGCCAGGTGCTCACGCGGCTCACCTTGCGCTTCGCCGACGAGGAAGAAGAGCAGGGCGAGAAGGTGACGCTGAGCACCCTGCACGGATCGAAGGGCCTCGAGTTCGGCACGGTGTATTTCATCGGCTGCGACGAGGGGATCATTCCGCACTCGCGCACCGAGAACCCGAAGGCCACCGACGTGCTCGCCACCATCAACGCGGGCGAGGAGCGGCGGCTCTTCTACGTGGGCGTGACGCGCGCCAAGGAGCAGCTCTACCTCGTGCGGGCGCGCACGCGCTCGGGCCGCGGGCCCGCGCGGGCCACGACGGCGTCGCGGTTCTTGAGCTTCCCCGCGTTTTCGCCGGGCACGCTCGAGCGCGTCAACTACGACTCGCAAGCCCCCCTCGCGCCGATGGAGATCGCCGCGCAGGCGCGGAAGTTTCGCGAGTCGCTCCTCGCGCTCAAGAAGAAGTGAAGTGCGTTGACACCCCCCGGGGGTGTTGTTGCTACTCTCCGCGGCCCTCATGACCGCACTCGCGCCGACGCCCACCGTCACCGCCCTCACCATCGCAGGAAGTGACTCGTCGGGAGGCGCGGGCATCCAGGCCGACCTCCGCGCGTTCGAGGCCCTCGGGGTGCACGGCGCGAGCGTGGTGACCCTCGTGACCGCGCAGGGCACGCGGGGCGTTCGCAAGGTCGATCCGCTGCGGGCCGAGCTGGTGCGCGCGCAGCTCTACGCGGTGTTCGAAGACCTGCCGCCCCGGGCCGTGAAGACGGGCGCGCTCGGCAACGCCGCGGTGGTCGAGATCGTGGCCGACGCGCTTCGTACGCAGGCCCCCGCGCACCTCGTGATCGACCCCGTGGTGAACCCCACGCTGGGCCGCGCCCTCCTCGACGACTCGGGCTTCACGGCCTTCGTGCGCGAGCTCGTTCCGATGGCGACGCTCGTGGTGCCCAACCGCGACGAGGCCTCGCGCCTCGCGGGCCGTCAGGTGCGCACGCTCGCCCAGGCCCGGAGCGCCTGCAAGGCCATCGCGGGCCTCGGCGCGCGCGCGGTGCTCCTCAAGGGCGGGCACTTCACGGGCACCGAGTCCGTCGATCTTCTCTTCGACAACGGCGAGTTCAGCGAGCTGCGCTCGCAGCGCCTCGCGGTGCCCCCGATGCACGGCCTCGGGTGCACGCTGTCGGCCCTCGTAGCGGCGCTCCTCGCGCGCGGAACGCCCTTGCGCGAAGCGGTTTCGCGCGCCCACAGCATCGTGCACCACGCGCTCGAGCGGCCGCGCACCATCGGCGAGGGGCTGGCGCTGCCGGGCTGGCTGCGCGAGGCCGTGATCGCCACGGAGCCCGAGGCGACGGTCAGCGCGTCTTGATGTGCTCGAGCGCGTCGAGGTTGGCGCCGCGCACCGCGTAGGCGCGCCCGAAGCCCTGCACGAAGCCCGCGCTGCCCTCGACGGTGGCGAGCTCGACGAAGTGAAAATCCGCGAGCCCCAGGAGCGTCTCGGCGATGGGGTACTTCGCGCGGTACGCGGCCTCGACGCCGAGGGCCCTCGCCTCGTCGCGCGTGATGAAGCGCGCCGTGGCCTTGGCCATCGCGCGGGTGAGCGCGTGATTGCTCCGGGGATCGCCTTCGCGCGGGGCGTCGCTCACCATCCACGCGCAGCGCGAATCACGGCGGAGCGCGCCCGTGTGCGCCGAGAGGTCGCTCACCAGGAGGTAGAGCCGCACGGGGTCGCGCAGCGCCACGTAGGGGGCCAGCGAGGCCGCGGGGTGACCGTCTTCGAGCGTCGCGAGGCTCGCGACCGCCGAGCCTTCGAGCAGCGCGCGCAGCGCGTCTTCGGGTGAACTCATCGACGGCGCTTGTAGGCGATGCACCGTTGCGTTTCAATCCGCGGCCATGCGCACACGCTTCCTCGTAACTGCGAGCCTTCTCGGGGCGCTCGGCTGTACTGACAAGCAGCCCGCCGCCCCCGCTGACGCCGCGACGGACATCGCCGACGCCGCCACCGACATCGCCGATGTCTCCGTCGCCGACGTGAACCTCGAGGGCATCCCCGCCCCCGTGGCCGCGCACCCCACAACGGGCGCGCCGGAGCGCCTCACGGGCCTCGATGGCCCCGTCGACGTGGTGTACGACGCGATGGGGTGGCCGCACATCTACGCGTCGAGCCTGCGCGACGCGGCGCAGGTGCAGGGCTTCATCATGGCGCGCGACCGCATGCCGCAGATGGAGATGTTGCGCCGCGTGGCCTCGGGCACGCTGGCCGAGCGCTTCGGCGCGCTGGTGAGCAACTCGTCGCTCGTCGACCGCGACCTCGCCGCGCGCGTGCTCGGGCTGCGCCGCGCCGCCACCGCGATGTGGGCCGCCACCATGCCGGGCCGCGACCGCACGCTGCTCGAGTTCTATGCGCGCGGGGTGAATCAGTATCTCCAGCAGGTGCGCGACGGCAACGTGACGCTCCCGAGCGAGACGGCGCTCGTGATCGATCAAGACACCCCCGAGTGGACGCCCGTCGACTCGCTCGTGATCGGCCGCTATCAGTCGTACTCGCTCTCGTACGATGCGGGCGACGACGTCGACTCGTCGCTGCTCGCCGAGCGCGCGACGCGCGTGTTCGAAGGCGCCGACGCGATGATGCAGCCGGGCCGCGCCGCGCGCCGGGGCTTTCTCGCCGACGTGCTGCGCTGGGCGCCGTCGTCGCCCGTGGCCGTGGTGCCCGATTTTCTCCCGCGCCCCGTGGGCATGGCGAGCACCTACCGCCCCGACGTAGACCGCCCCGCCATCGGCGCGCGCCTCGCCGACAGCACCGCGAACTTTCGCCGCCTCTCGCGCGAGATCGCCGAGTTCTGGGGCGACGAGACGCGCGGGAGCAACAACTGGGTGGTGCACCCGTCGGCGTCGATGTCGGGCCGCGCGCTCCTCGCCAACGACCCGCACCTCTCGCTCACGTCGCCCGCCATCTGGTGGGGCAGCCACCTCACGGTGACCCGCGGGGCCGACGCGGTCGACGTGGCGGGCACGACGTTTCCGGGCATTCCCGGCGTGATCATCGGGTTTACGCCGCGCCTCGCGTGGGGCGTCACCACGGCGGGCTACGATGTGACCGACGTGTACGCCGAGACCGTGACCCCCGGCACCGGCGGCGCGCCCGACACCGTGCGCTTCAACGGCGCGCAGGTGCCCATCGTGACGATGGAAGAGGTGGTGAACACCGGCGCGGGCAACTACACCGCGCGCTTCGAGTACGTGCCCCACCACGGGCCGATCATTCCCGAGATCAGCAACGGGCGCATCGTGCCGCGCACGGGCCCGCGGGCCCTCTCGATCAAGTGGACGGGGCACCAGCCCACCACGGAGCTCACGGCCTTCTTGAGCCTCGCGTACGCGCGCACCGCGGCGGAGGGCAAGGCGGCGGTGAACGCCTTCGGCGTGGGCGCGCAGAACTTCGTGATCGCCGACATCGACGGCGCCGTGGAGTACACCAGCCGCGCCAACATCCCCGTGCGCGCGGCGGGCGCCCTCACGTGGTCGCCCAGCAACCTCACGGGCACGCACCCGTGCTCGATTCTGCCCGGCACCGGCGAGGCCGAGTGGACGGGCAACGTGCCCAACAACAACATTCCGCAGGCCACCCTGTCGGCCATGCGGCCCGTACTCTCGACGGCCAACAACGACCAGGCGGGCGTCACCTTCGACGGCAACCCCTTCGACTCGCCGGTGTACCTCGGGTGCTACTACCCGTCGGGCTGGCGCGCCGAGCGCATTCAGACGCGCCTGCGCGCCCTCGGCGCCCGCGTGACCCTCGACGACATGAAGTCCATTCAGGGCGACGCGCAGGTGGAGGCGGGCGCCCGCTACCGGCCCTTTCTCGCGCAGGCCCTCGCGCGCCTCGAGCTCGCGTGGACGACGCCGGGCTCGCAGCCCGACCTCGCCGCGCTGGCCACCGCGCTGCGCCCGCGGCAGGAGCGCATCCGCGACGCCGGTCGGCGCATCATGACGTGGACCCTCGACAGCCCCTCGGGCTTCGAAGAGGGCGTGACGGCCGCGCAGCGCACCGACTCGGCGGCCACCACGATCTTTCACGGCTGGCTCGGTCAGGTGGTGCGCAACGCCTTCGACGACGAGCTCGCGGCGCTCAACGAGGGCCAGTCGAGCGGCGTGGGCATCGACCGCGTGCGCGTGGCGCTCTACCTCCTCGAGCGCCCCATGGATGCCCGCACCCGCGACATGGTCACGGGTCAAAGCCTCTTGTGGGACGACCTCACCACCGCCGAGGCCGAGACGCGCGACCTCATTCTGCTGCGCGCCCTCGACCGCGCGCTCGCGGGCCTCGAAACGGCATACGCGTCGCCCGACGTCACCACCTGGCTCTGGGGGCGCTTTCACACCGTGCAGTTCGAGAGCATCGTGCCGGGGCCGGGCGCCAACCTGTCGATCCCGCGCGCCGGCGACACGGCGTTTCCGCGCGGCTTTCCGCGGCACGGCGGCATCGACGCGGTCGACGCGGCGAACTTCGGCCTCGGGGGCTTCAACTTCTCCTTCGGCTCCGGCGCCTCGCAGCGCTTCGTGGTCGAGCTCGACCCCGCGGGGCCGCGCGCGTTCAACGTCATTCCCGGCGGCCAGACCATGGTGACGGGCGACCGCCACTTTCGCGACGGCGCCGAGCTCTGGCGGCGCAACCAGTATCACCGCGTCCCTCTCACCGTGACCGACGTGGTGGGCGCGTCGGAGCGCCACCTGCGCTTCACCCCCTAGCGCGCCGCGGCGCTTGCGTCAGCGCACGCAGCGCGCGT
>CANMAT010000158.1 GCA_947494865.1 Deltaproteobacteria bacterium | reverse complement strand
TCCCCGCATTGGCGTTAAGCCCTCGGTAGCCCGGTGGGTAAACCCTCATCGTGCCCCAAACTCCTTCCGGGGGCGGCGCGAGCGAAGGCCGGGGTTTGCCGCGTCCCGCGGCGTCAACGCCGGGCAAATGCATGGCGCTGCACCGGGCATTGGCCCGGCGCTCCGTGGGCGGGCTCATCGACTCACGCGACGAGCGCGTTACTGCGACGCGTGGGGCAGAGCGATGCGCTCATGGTCCGTTCGCGCGGGCATTTGCCCGGTGCGAAGGCCCTGTAGTTGCCCGGCGGTGATGCCGCGGGACGCGGCGAACCCCGGCCCGATGCGCTCGCGCGCGCCCAAGAGGGTTCACCCGTCGGGCTATAAGCTCGAAATCACATACGAATCGATGTGCCGGCGCTGCCCTCCCCTCCCCCCCTCGACGGGGTCACCGACGCAGCGCATCGCCCGCTCCCACCCCTCGACGGGGGTGCCGACGCAGCGCATCGCCCCCATCACCCCCCAGAGGGGGTACGTACGCGCAGCGCAGCGCCCGCTGCGCCCCTCGACGGGGTGTCAGCCGGGCGCTTCGTGACGTTTCGTGGGGGGTGTGGAGGGGGTCGCGGCGCAGCGCGTTGCGCCCGGTGGGGGTGCTGGGGGGTGCCGCGGCGTCAGCCCGTGGGCTCGACGGGGGGTGTCGGGGGGCGCGGGCCGCTCGGGTCTGCGTCGGCGACGGGTGCCGGGGGTGCCACCGCGCGGCCGTAGTTGGCGAGCGGCGCGAGCAGGCGGTCGGCGAGCGCGCGGGTGCGCGGGTCGGCGCGGCGCACGGTGCCCACCACGGCGGCGATGTACTCGCGCGTGGCGGACGCGGCCTCGGCGGCGGCATCGCCCACGCCCGGCGCCTCGGCGACGGCCACGGGCGCCGCGGCGGTGATGTAGAACGCCTTGCCGTACGCGTCGTGCGTGGCGCGCAGGTCGGTCATGAGCGCGGCGCCGCCGGGGAGCGCGCGAAAGCGTGCGGCGAGGTCGCCCTCGAGCACGCCAAGGTGGCGGTCTGACAGGGTGTACTCGTCGCGCCCGATCGTCGAAATGAACGACAGCCCGTCGGGGAGCGTGCGCTTCGCGTCGTCGCGGCACTGCGCGGCGGCCGACACATCGCCGCGCAGCGTGGCGCGCTGCTCGCCGAGCTCGTAGGTGAGGCGCACGCAGCGCCAGCCGGCGTCGAGCTTCACGTCGAGCGCGCGCTGCTCGGGCGTCACCCCGTCGGGCGACTCGCTCTGCCGGAGCGCCTCGACGAGGGGCGGACGCGCCCCCTCCATGTCGCCCAGCGCCTCGATCACCCGCGGCGGCACCGCGTCGGGGAGGGCGCTCGCCTCGCCGTCGGGCTTCTTCTTCTGCGCCTTCGCCCGGTGATCGAGCTCGGCGATGATCGCGCGCCCGGTGCTCGCGAGCTCGAGCATCAGGGTGCCGAGGTCGCCGGGGCGCCCCCGGGGGAGCTGGATCACGGCGTTGGGATCTGCGCTGCTGGCCATCGACAATCGCGTCCTCTCTTCGGGTCGGAGCGCGCCCGTCGCGCCCCGCCCGACGCACAGCGTGCCGCGCCCGCTGCCCGGTTGGAAAGCACGAAGCGCCCTGTGCGAAGCACAACGCGTCGCGATGTCCGAGCGTCGTACATGCACCGCCACCAGCGGGCCGGCGTGAGCACGCCTCGCCGCCCGACGGTCCTACTCGCTCAGCGGCTTCCGTCGAGGCCGAACACCATCGCGAGCAGGCGCAGCACCGCCACCACCACCATCACCGGCCACAGCTTGCCCATGAGCTTCGCGGCCCGCTCGCGCGCGTGCTCGGGCCCCTGCCGCGCGACGGTGAAGCCCGTGCCGATCAACAGCACCGCCACGAGCAACGCGCTCAGCACCACGGGCACGAGCGACTCTCCTCGCTGCGAAGCGTCGCGCGCGTGAAAGGCCACGATGGCCCCGATCGGAGGCACCATCGCGAGCCCCGTGACCACGAGCCGCCGACGATACTGCGCGACGGTCACCGGCTCCGCTGCGACGCCGCGACGGAGGCGCCGGAGGTCGCGGTCGACGGCTACCGTGAGGAGCGCGAGGAGCGCCCCGACGCCCACCGTGAACTTCGTGCGAACGCTGCGGTTCTCGGCGGCCCTCGGGGCCGCGAGCGCGCGGTCGGCGACGGGGAGGTTGAGCGACGGGTCTTCGGGCAGGTACGTGATGGCGAAGCGCTCACCCGCGGAGAAGGGAGCCTCTGCGCGCTTCACCGACCAGGTGTAGGTCGCGCCGTTCACCTGGTAGGCGTACGCGGTGTTCGGCCCGTCGGCGCCGGTGACCGTCGCCTCGCCCGCCGCGCCGTGATCGGCGAGCGCGTCGAGGCGCCTCGCGTGACGCTCCGCGAGCGCATAGAACGCGAGCGGAGCGAGCACCGTGGCGACGGCGAGGCCCGCGCGCCAGCGGCCCAGCGTGCGCACACGCGGCGATGAATCAACGGTCGCGGTGTCAGGCATGGCGCCGCGGGATGGGACCTCCAAGGCCCCGTCGCTGTAAAGCGCCCGCGGAGGGAGGTCTGCCTAATGTGCTGTGCGGCGCGCGTCGGCCTCGATAACGTGCGCGCTCCGGTGGTCGATTTCACGGGAGCCCGTCATGCGTCGCCTGCTCGTTGGAAGCACTGCACACCCGCTCTGGTCTGAACTGGCCCGTCTCGTCGACGGCGCCGCGTCGTGGTCTGACACCGCCGCCACGGCCGCGGCCGGCGACCGCGCGGTGGTGCTCGTCGGCTACGAGGCCCTCGGCGACATCGACCGTCGGCTCGGGCGCCTCGCGCCTCGGATCGAGCGCGCCGACGTGCTGCTCGTGGCGCCCGATTTCGTCGCGGGCGCCCCCGACGGGGCGTCGCTCCAGCGCGGTAGCGGCGCGCTGCCCTAGGCCGCGCTGCTCGCGCACGCGCCGCCCGTCGAGGCGGTGCTCGCCGCGCACCGCGACGTGCAGCTCACGCGCACCCTCGCGCTGCCGCTGCCCGAGGCCCCCGTCGCCCTCGTGGCCTGGCGCGACGTGGGCGCCGCCGCGGCCGCGTGGCTCGCGTCGTCCGCGGTCGAGCGCGGCGACCGCGCGGTGCGCGGCCCCGATGGGCTCACGGGCCCCGACCTCGCGGCGGGGCTCACCGCGCTGCTCGCGGACATCACCGCGCCGCGCCGCTTCGCCGCCCTGCGCCTGCGCGACATGGACGCCGACGGCGACGGGGTGATCACCCTCGACGAGGCGGCGCGCTTCCTCTGCTCGCTGGGGCAGAGCCCCGAGGTGGCGCTCGCACAGGCGCAGAAGGCCGACCTCGACGGCGACGGCTCCCTCTCGCTCGACGAGCTCGTGAACGGCCTCGAGGCCCAGCTCGCGCGGGCGCTCTCGGCGCTGCCCACCGCGGTCGCCTGGCACCCGACGCTGCCGCACCTCGCCGTCGATCGATGGGCGGCCGCGGGCCGCGCCCGCGCCGAGGCGCGCGGCCTCGCGGAGCACCTGCGCCACACGGCCTCGGCGGGCGCACCCGCGGTCGGGGCGGTCACCGTGGGCCCCACGCGGGCCTTCGAGGCGCTCGCGCCCCACGCGCTCTCGTTCGTGAACCTCTACATCCTGCCGGGCCGCGGGCTCATGAGCGTTCGGGAGGGGCACTTCGGCGACGCGGCCCCGGCGCCGGCGGAGCTCCTCTGGGACGACGGCGACGCGCAGCTCGCCGCGGTGGCCACGCTGAGCCACCTGGAGCTGGCCGACGGCTCGCGCCTCGACACGCGCCGCGCCGTCACGGGCGCCGTCGAGGCCCGCTGGCAGGTGCCCGCGGGCGCGACCGAGGTGCTGCGCTTCGGCGAGGGCGACGACGCGCGCGCCATCGAGCTCGAGGGCGACCGCGTGGTGGGCGTGGCCTGCCGCGGCCGCTGGGCGGGCCTGCGCGGCGCCATGCACGACGTGATGGAGCGCCGCAAGGTGCAGACCTGGGAGCGCGCCCTCTTCCGCGAGCTCGGCGCGCTGGAGCTCGAGCACATCGACGAGGTGGTCGACCCCGACGAGGTGGTGTGTCACTGCGCCAACGTGAAGCGCCGCGCGCTCGTCGAGGCCGCCGACGGCGGCGCGACCACTGTGGCCATGATCGCCGCGCAGACCTGCGCCACCACGATCTGCGGCGGCTGCACGCCCCTGGTCGAGGAGATCCTCGGCTCGCCGAAGCTCGAGGTGGCCGCGGTGCTCGACCTCTGCAAGCTCGGCGACGGCTTCGTGCGGCTCACGATCACCCCCGCGCAGAGCGACCCGGCGGAGTCGCTCCCCGGGCAGCACATCGTGGTGCAGGCGCGCATCCACGAGCGCTGGGCCACGCGCGCGTACACGCTCACCAGCCCCGGCGGCGCGGGGCGTCCCTACGAGATCACCGTGAAGCGCGAGGAGATGGGCCTCTTCTCGCGCTGGCTCGCCGACCGCGCGCACGCCGAGTCGCTCCTGCGCGTGTCGAAGCCCGCGGGGAGCTTCTGCCTCGCGCCCGACGAGAGCGGCCCGGTGTACATGTTCGCGGGCGGCATCGGCGTGACGCCGGGCGTCGCGCTCGCGCGCACGCTCGCCAGCGACGGCACCGGGCGGGCGCTGCACATCGACTGGTCGGCGCGCCGCGAGGCCGACTTCATCTTCGAGGGCGAGCTCAACGCGCTCGCCGCGGCGCACCCCAACCTCCAGTGGACGCGGCGGCTCACCTCGCGCGACGGCCGCATCGACGCCGCGGCCGTGCGCGCGCTCTACCGCTACACCCCGGGGGCCGTGGCCTTCCTCTGCGGCCCCGATCGGTACGTGTCCGAGGTGCGCGCGTACCTCTACGCGGCGGGTTGGCCCGAAGAGGCCGTGCGCGTCGAGCTCTTCAGTTCGAAGGTCGACGACGAGGGGCACGTCACGACCGCGAGGCCCCACGATGCGGCGCCCGCGCCGCTCGCGGCCGGCGCGGTGGCGCCGCCGGTGCAGCACACGTCGTTCTTCCTCGACCTCCGGGAGGGCCGCCCCGTGGCCCTGGAGGCCGAGGCCTTCCTCGGGCAGATGTACCGCGAGCTGGGCCTCGCGGCGGTGCTCCCCGCGCGCCTCGCCGCCGTGCGCGACGAGCTCGCCCGCACGGGCACCTACACGCAGACCACCGACGAGCTCACCTTCGGCGCGCGCCTCGCCTGGCGCAACGCCACGCGCTGCGTCGGGCGCTTCTTCTGGAACCACCTCGTGCTGCGCGACATGCGCCACCTCGAGCGCGAAGAAGACATCTTTCACGCCATCGTGGATCACATGCGCGCGGCCACGAACGGCGGCGACCTCGTGTCGACGATGACCGTGTTCCGCAGCGGCCCTCCCACGATCCGGCTCTTCAACTCGCAGCTCGTTCGCTACGCGGGCTACCGCGAGGCCGACGGGCGCGTGCGGGGCGACCCGGCCAACGTCGAGCTCACCGAGCACGCGCTCGCCCTGGGGTGGAAGGGCGCGGGCACGGCCTTCGACGTGCTGCCGATCATCGTGCAGGTGGGCGACCGGGCGCCGCGGTACTTCGACCTCCCCGACGACGCCGTGCTCCAGGTGCCCCTCGAGCACCCGAGCTACCCCTGGTTCGCCGAGCTGGGGCTCAAGTGGTACGCGCTGCCGGCCGTGAGCGAGATCGCCCTCGACGTGGGCGGGGTGCAGTACCGCTGCGCGCCCTTCAACGGCTTCTACATGGTGACCGAGATCGGCGCGCGCAACCTCAGCGACCCCAACCGGTACAACCTCCTCCCGGTGGTGGCCGAGAAGCTCGGCCTCGACACGAAGGCCTCTTCCACCCTCTGGAAAGATCGCGCGATGGTCGAGCTCTCCATCGCGGTGATGCACTCGTTTCAGAAGCGCAAGGTGCGCATGCTCGACCACCACGCGATGAGCGAGTACTTCCTGCAGTTCGAGAAGCAGGAGCTGGCCGCGGGGCGCTGCGTGTACGGCGACTGGTCGTGGCTCGTGCCGCCGCTGTCGGGATCAGCCTCGCCCCTCTGGTGGCGCAACGACCTCGAGAACGTGATCTACAAGCCCATGTACGGCTACCAGCGCGCGCCGTGGGAGGGTGACGCGCCGCCCCCCGCGCACGAGGGGCCCGTCCCGCCGTGTCCCCACCTCCGCGGCCGCCTGCGCTGAAGTCTGCGCGTCGGCCTACGCGCTGGCGGCCCAGCTCTCTTGCGCGGAGGTGCTCTCCATCCAGCGCGAGAGGCGCTCGACGGCGTCGACGGAGTCGCGCACCCAGCGGCGGCCGTCGTCGGGGTCGCTGGGCGACCAGAGCTCGAGGGCCTTGGTGAGCGCGCGCTGGGCCTCGCCCACGAGGCGCACGATCTGGGCGCGGGCGAGCTCGCGCTCGAGCGCTCCGCCCGGCGTGGCCCACGGCGACATCGGGTCGTCGCGGTAGCTCTCGGGGTCGCCCGTGGCGATGAGCTGCGACGTGGTGGCGTCGCCCGTGAGGTCGAAGGGCGCCTCGGCGTCGTTCGAGGGCACGGGCTTCGCCGCCTTGGGGCGCACCGTGCGCGACTCGCCCGACTTCACGGCGGCCACGGCGCGGCGCTGCTCCTCCTGCGGCATGCGCGTGAGGGCGAGGAGCTCGCGCTTGTTGTTGCTCACGGGCGTCTCGCGGGCGACGGCGCGCACGTCTTCGGGCAGCTCGCCGATGCGCAGCTCCTCGCGCACGGCGGCCTTCGCGCGGCCCGTGCGCTTCGACGTGTCGTCGACGAAGGCCATGAGCGGCGCCTCCTGCTGCTTCGTCTTCTTGCGCTTCTTGTCGTCGCCGGCCTCCACCGCGGGGAGCTCGGGCTGCATCTGCTCCCACAGCGTGCGGCGCAGCGCGATGTGCTCGGCGCGCTCGAGCACCGTGAGCTCGCGGCGGCAGAGGTTCTCGTCGACCTCGGCGAGCCGCGCGCGCGGCCCCTCGAAGCGATCCACGATGGCGGGGATGAGCATCCACCCGAGGCTCCGGCACGCCTCGAGGCGATGGAGCCCGCACACGAGCGTGTGGGTGGTATCCACCACGATGGGCTGCAAGAGGCCCGCGCTGGCGATCGACTCGCGCAGGGCCTCGAAGTCGCCGAGGCCGCGCAGGCGCGCGCCGGGCACGCGCACGTCGTCGATCGAGAGCATCTGAACGGTGGGCTGGTTCTCCATCGCGCCGGAGCATCGCCCGAAGCCCTCGCCCAGCGCGACTTCCTGACGAAGACGGGTGTGTCGGTTTATGTCACAGCGCGCCGCCGAGGCCTACGAAGAGTCCGTCGCGCGACGGCGCGATCACCGCGGTGGCGCGGGCGCTCGCGGGCCTCGCGGCGCCTCCCGCGAGCCACCACACGACGCCGCCCACCACCGCCGCGGCCCCTACGCCGATGGCCACGCCGGTGAGGGCGTTGTAGGTCGACGCGCTGTCTTGATGGTCGGCGGCCTCGCGCGCGGCGTCGGCGCTCGCGACCACGCACTGCCCCGTGGGGGCGCGGCACAGGCCGTCGCGCGCTTCGATGGCGTCGCCGCGCAGGGCGTAGAACACGCCCGAGGCGATGAAGCTCGCGCCCGCCACGCCGACGAGCACCCACGGCCCGCCGCCGGCGCCGCGCGAGGCCTCGACGGCGGGCGGGCGCGGGGCGACAAGGTCGTCGGCCGTGCGCCGCGGGAGCTCGACGCGCACCGTCACCGTCGCGCCCGGCGCCAGCGTGACCTCGCGCGAGAAGGGGACGCGCCC
>CANMAT010000157.1 GCA_947494865.1 Deltaproteobacteria bacterium | reverse complement strand
TCGAGCAGTCGATGGTGTCGATGCAGGCGAACTACCGCCGCAGCCCGAAGTTCGCGGGCATGCTGCTCGCGGTGATCCCCGCGTGGATTCTTGGCGGGAGCCTCGCGGCCTTTCTCATGGCGCTCATGGTGGTGGCCTTCGTAAGCGTGCTCATCTACGTGTCGTGGAGCCACCAGAACGAGAACGAGGCTGAGCTGCGCTCGGTGCGCGCCGAGCTGCGACGCATCGGGGCCGCGCGCGAAGCCGCGGGCGCGCCGAAGTCATCGTAGAGCGCACCAACCCGGGAGAAGGTTTCACATGACGACGCTCCATGATTTCTCGCTCCGCTCGCTCGAGGGCGGTGAGCTCTCGCTGGCCGACTTTCGCGGCAAGGCCGTGCTGCTGGTCAACGTCGCATCGAAGTGCGGGTATACCCCGCAGTACAAGGGGCTCCAGGCGCTCTACGAAGAGATGAAGGGCCACGGCGTCGTGGTGCTCGGCGTGCCCGCGAACGACTTCGGCGCGCAGGAGCCCGGGCCCGACGCCGAGATCAAAGGGTTCTGCGAGTCGCGCTACGGGGTCACCTTCCCCATGCTGTCGAAGATCACGGTGAAGGGCGACGGCAAGCACCCGCTCTACCAGTGGCTCACCAGCGCCGCGACGCCCGCGGGCGAGGTCGCGTGGAACTTCGAGAAGTTCCTCGTCGACGGCGCGGGCAACGTGGTCGGCCGCTTCGCCTCGCGGGTCGCGCCCGAGTCGAAGGAGCTGCGCGAGGCCATCGCCGCCGTCGTAGGTTGAAGCCCGCGCGTCGATCGCCCATGATCGGCGCGCACCGCGCATAACCCTCTCAATCTCGGGAGGGCTCGACGAACCTCCCCAGAATCACCAAAGGTCGCCCCCATGACCCTGGAAACAAGCGTCAGCGCTGAGCGCGCTCCGACGAACTCGGTACCGCCGCGCCCCGACACCCACGACCTTGCGCCGGTGCTCGAGCGCCTGCGCGCCGCACAGCGCGCGCGCGGCACCGTGAGCTACGAGACGCGCGTGGCGTGGCTCGACAAGCTCGAGAAGATGCTGCTCCGTCGCAAGGACGACATCGCGCGCGCCATCTCGCAGGATTTTGGCAACCGCTCGCGCGTCGAGACGCTCGTCGCCGAGGTGGTGGTCACCGTCGAGGGCATCCGCCACACGCGCGCCCACCTCAAAGAGTGGATGACGCCGCGCAAGGCCGAGGTGAGCTGGCTCTTTCAGCCCGGGCGCGCCGAGGTCATCGCGCAGCCCCTCGGCGTGGTGGGCATCATCTCGCCGTGGAACTACCCCATCCAGCTCGCCGCCGCGCCCCTCGCCGACGCGCTCGCCGCAGGCAACGGCGCGATGCTCAAGCCCTCCGAGCTCACCCCCGTCACGAGCGAGCTCATCCGCCAGATGATCGCCGAGACCTTCGAACCCGACCACGTCACGGTGGTCACCGGCGGCCCCGAGGTGGGCGAAGCGTTCTCGCGCCTTCCCTTCGATCACCTTATTTTTACGGGCTCTACGCAGGTCGGTCGCATGGTGATGCGCGCCGCCGCGGAGAACCTCGTGCCCGTCACCCTCGAGCTCGGGGGCAAATCTCCCGCGCTCGTGGGCCGCGACTACCCCCTCGCCACGGCGGCCACGCGCGTCGTGTCGGGCAAGCTCTTCAACGCCGGGCAGACGTGCATCGCGCCCGACTACGCCCTCGTGCCCGCCGAGCGCCGCGACGAGTTCGTGGGGGCGTTTCAGCGCGCCGTGGCCGAGCTCTATCCCACGGTGGTCACCAACGGCGACTACACCTCCGTCGTGAGCGACCGGCACTACGCGCGCCTCGTGGCGCACCTCGACGATGCTCGCGCCAGGGGCGCGCGGGTCATCGAGGTGAACCCCGGCGGAGAGACCTCCGACCGCGCCACGCGCAAGCTCCTGCCCCACCTCGTGCTCGACGCCACCGACGACATGACCGTGATGCAAGACGAGCTCTTCGGGCCCATTCTGCCAGTACGCACGTACACCTCGATCGACGAGGCCATCGGGTACGTCAACGACCGCCCGCGGCCCCTCGCGCTCTACTACTTCGGCAACGACAAGGCCGAGACCGCGCGCGTCATCCACGAGACCACGTCGGGGGGCGTCACCGTCAACGACGTGATGCTCCACATCGCGCAGCACGACATGCCCTTCGGCGGCGTGGGCCCGAGCGGCATGGGCGCCTACCACGGCAAGGCCGGCTTCGACGCGCTCAGCAAGCTCAAGCCCGTGTTCTATCAGAGCAGCATCAACGGCACCGGGCTCCTGCGCCCGCCCTTCGGCCGCATGATGAACGTGGTGCTCAAGCTCCTGCTCAACGACTGATACATTCCCCGCCGATGGCTCGCACCCTCCTCGTCGCCGCGCCGCTCACGGCCGACGCGTACGCACCCTTCGGTTCCGTGGCCTCGTCGACGCGCGACGACGTCGCCGTCAAAGACGCCAACCAGGGCACCGCGGCCCGCCGCGACCACCTCGTCGACCTCGAGAACCGTCGCCCCCACGCGACGCTCAACGTGGCGAGCTTTCGCTGCGCGCCGCACACGCAGTGGCCGCGCGCCCTCGCGCTGCTCGAGAAGCACCCGCACGCGACGCAGCTCTTCGTGCCCATGAACGCGCGGCGCTACCTCGTGGTGGTGGCCCTCGGCGACGACGCGCCCGACCTCGCCACGGCGCGGGCCTTCGTCGCGAGCGCCACGCAGGGCGTGAGCTACCGCCCCGGCGTGTGGCACCACCCCATGATCGCCCTCGACGCGCCCACCGACTTCACCTGCATGGTGTGGGAAGACGGCACCGCGGGCGACTGCGTGGTGCACGCGCTCGCCGACGACGCGCTCGCTGTCGACATCGCCTGAAGAGTGTCGTAACGGGGAGCGCGATGCGACGAGCGCTCTCGGCGGTGGTTCTTCTCGCGACGGCCGCGTGCGCGCCCGACGACCTCCTCGCGGGCGCTCCCCGCGCGGGCTGCGTGGGCGACGCGATGGAGGCGTGCCTGTGCCCCGACGGCGCCACGTCGACGCGCACCTGCCAGGCCGACGGCACCTTCGCGGCCTGCGCGTGCGCCGACGGGGGAGGCCCCCTCGACGCCGCTGCGCCCGACGCGCCCCGCGACGCCGCGCCGCTCGACGCCCGCGCCGACGGGGCCGCGCCCGACGCCCCTGTCGACGTGGTCGCCCTCGACGCTCCGCGGCCCGACGTCGTCTCCATCGATGCTCCGCGCCCCGACGCTGTGATGGTCGACGCGCCGCGCCCCGACATTGGGGTCGACGCGCCTGGCTGCGACGCCGACCTCGCCACGAGCCCGCTCCACTGCGGTGCGTGCGGGCGCGCCTGCGTCGCGGGTGAGGCCTGCGTCGCCGGGCGCTGCGTGCCCCCGATGGCCGTCTGCCCGCCGGTGTGCGCCAGCGCCGCCGACTGCGCCACGTGCAGCCGCCCGGGCGAGACGGGCGCCTACTGCTGCATGTCGAGCGTGTGCGTATACGTGGCCACGGGCGTGTGCATGGCGGCGCCCGACGCGGCCGACGGGAGCGACGTGATGATGCTCCCCGACGGGCCGTCGGGTGACGCGCCCTCGGGCGACGACGCACCGATGCGCGATGCGGGCGGCACCGGTCCGGGCTAGCGCGCGTTGTTGTAGGTGACCGCGTCGAGGTCGAAGCGGCCGTAGGCGATGTCGCCCTCGGGCGCGAGCCAGATGGCCTCGCCGAAGGCCGCGACGCGCACGCCGCCGAAGTCGCGGTGGTCGCGCAGCGGCGTCGACCAGGGGAGGCTGCGAAAGGTCTTACCGTCCGCCGACTGCAAGCGATCGTTCGAGACGAAGCCCACCAGGTCGCCCGCCGCGTCGAAGCGCAGCCGCGCGCGAATGGTGTTGCCCGCGTGCGTGTAGGCGGCCTCGACGGAGCGCGCGTCGACGGGCGCCCACTGCACACCCGCGTCGAGGAGGGCGCCTGGCGCGAGCACGCACAGGTCGTTGAAGAGGGTCACCGTCTCGGCGCGGTTCATCTCCGGGCCGCCCATCTTCACCACGTCGACGAGTGAGGCGGCGCGCACCACCATCGTGGCAGAGGCGCCCACGAAGCGATGCAGCGCCGTGCACGGTACTCCGTACATCTTCGCATCCATGATGAAGAGGCGCGCCGGCGGGTCGTAGCGGTTCACCTGCTCCGAGCGAAACGGAGCCCACACGGCCTTCGGGCTTCCGCGAAACAGCCCGTGATAGCGCGCGCGCACCTCGCGGACGCGGGGCCTCCCCACGACGCCGACGCGCCGCAGCCACGCCTGCACGAGCGACGGCATGGGCGCGAGGTCGGCCTCGGTCACGCGCGCGGGCTCCGCGTGCGCGGGCTCCGCGTGCGCGACGTCGGCGAGGTACTGCGCCCGAAGGCTCGGGCCCCGAATCGATTCGAAGAGCGCGCGCAACATGACCCGAGGCGTGTGCAACGCGCGGGCCGCGCAGCGCTCACCGCCGCGTGCACGCCACGCGCGTGGTGAGCGTGTGCGCGCCCGCCGCGAGCCGCGCAGACTGTCGCACCACGGGGTGCGTCTCGCCGGGGCTGTACTGGTCGAAGTGCGGCGCCGTCTCGCGCGTGAGCGGCGGGGCCCCACCCTCTTGCGTCGCCGTGCAGCGCAGGGCGTCGCGCGTCCACGCGAAGCCCGTCGCGTCGAGGGCGCCGCGCAGGTGCCAGTGCCACGCCACGTCGCGCGCCGCGCCCGTCACCTCGACGCGGTCGCGCACCACCATCGCGCCCGCCTCGACGGAGAGCGACCGTGACACCGTCACCCCGTCGCCCGCGAAGCTCGCCGCGAGGGCGCGCGCGTCGCCGGTGAGCGTCGCGTCGGGGCCGCCCGTGCCAGCGGGCGCCGCGCGATCGAGAACGCCCTCGACGGTGATCACGCTGCTCGCGTCGCCGCGGGCGAGGGGACCGCGCGCGTCGTAGGCGCCGTAGCCCGACGCGCCCAGCATGAGCGAACCGTCGACGACGAAGGTGAGCGCGAGGGGATCGGGCCGCTCGTGGCCCGCGTGCGCCTCGCCGTGCTCGGCGACCATGAAGGCCTCGACGGGCGCGCCGTCGGCGGTGGTCGCATCGAGCCGCCCGGTGCCCGCCGCGGGCCAGAGGGCGCGCGGGGTGAGCGTCGCGGAGATGTCGGGCGACGCGAGCGAGAGGGCCACGAGCGCGGTGACGTCGACGGAGCCGCCGAAGGTGCCCTGCGGCCCCATCGCAGACCAGCGCGCGAAGGCGCGGCCCTCGACCATGCGTTCGAGCAGCGGCGATGTGGTGCCCGCGAGGCGGCTGTCGTCGGTGGGCAGGAGCCAGCCGTTGCGCGTCTCGAGGGAGGCGGCCCAGCGCACGAGGTCGCGCAGGAGCGGGTCGCGCGACGGTCGCACGATGGGAGTCGGCGCCGCGCCGCAGCTCGAGAGGCGAAAGCTCGGGCAGCGCACGCAGCGGCGGTCGTCGCCCGACCACGCGCGGTCTACGGCGAGGAGCGCGGGCGCCGACACTTCGAACGCGTACGAGAAGTAGGTCGTGCCTTCGGCCCAGCCCTCGGCGCCGCCCGTCTGCCGTTGCACCGACGCGCCCATGTGCGCCAGCGCGTAGCCCAGCACCTCGTCGTCGACGGCGCCCGCGGGCGCGACCATCGCGGTGGCCACGAGGCCCGCGCCGAGGCGCATCCCGTGGTTGTCGCTGTGAAACGCCACGAACGCCTCGCCGCCCGTGCGAAGCCACGACACCACCGACGTGAGCGCCGTGCCCACGTGCGCCCGCGCCACGTCGAGCTCCGCCGCGGGGAGCACCGACGCGAGCAGGTCGACGGCCGCCGCGAGATCGACCAGCGAGGCCCCCACGCGAATGGGTACCTCCGTCGCCGTGCGCAGCCACGCGGGCGCAACGGCCGCCGCGGCGAGGGCGCGCACCGCCGCCTGCGCCGCGGTCATGTCACGGTCGAGCCACGCCACGAAGGCGAGCTGCAGCGCGCGCGACGCGACCACCTGGTAGGTGCCGTCATCGCCCGCGGCGAGCGTCGGGAGCGCTCCCCGCGACGATGTTCGCACGCGCTGGGCGAGCGCCATGAGCGCAGGGTCGGCGAGGGTGCGCGCGCGCAGGTCGTCGAAGCGCTGACCCGGCGCCGCCACCGCGCTCACCCCCGCCGCGCGCGGGGCGCGGAGCGCGCGCAACAGGTCGCCCGCGGTGTCGGCGGTGCACGCCGGGAGCGACGCATCGACCGCAGACGCATCGGGCGCGCGCGCATCGACCGCAGACGCATCGACCGCAGACGCATCGACCGCAGACGCATCGACCGTAGAGACATCGGGCACGCTCGCATCGGGCGCATCCCGATCAGGCGCGTGAACGTCGGCGGTGGCCGCGTCGGGGGTCGGCGGCGGCGGAGCCACGGAGGCCTCACACGCGGCCACGAGGAGCGAGAGCGCGACGAGTCGGCGAGGGTGCATGAGAGGCCCGAGACGGTACCAACGCCGAGCCGCTCGACCGCGATTTTTCGTGCGCTCGCGCGCGGCCGAAGTTTCACTCGCCATGCGAGGCCGAAGGGGCGAACAATCCCTCTCGCAAGGAGCGCCACGATGACCCGATACGTCTATTCCTTTGGTGGAGCCGCCGCAGCCGACGAGGTGATCGCACAGCCCAAGGAGCTGCTCGGCGGCAAGGGGCAGGGGCTGCGCGAGATGGCGCGCATGGGCATCCCGGTGCCCGCGGGCTTCACCGTCACCACCGAGGTGTGCACGTACCACTACGCCCACGGGCGCACGTACCCCGCGAGCCTCGAGGGCGAGGTGCGCGCCGCCATGGGGGCCATCGAGGCCGCGATGGGCGCGCGCTTCGGCGACGCCGACAACCCGCTCGTGGTGTCGGTGCGCTCCGGCGCGCGCGTCTCGATGCCCGGCATGATGGACACCGTGCTCAACCTCGGGCTCAACGACGTTACCTGCGCGGCGCTCGCGCGCGCCTCGGGCAACGAGCGCTTCGCGTGGGACAGCTACCGCCGCTTCGTGCAGATGTACGGCGACGTGGTGCTCGGCATGAAGCCCGAGTCGAAGAACGAGCACGATCCCTTCGAAGTCATCCTCGAGGCGAAGAAGCGCGACCGCGGCGTGACGCTCGACACCGAGCTCGACGCGCAGGCCCTGCGCGAGCTCGTGGCCGAGTTCAAGGCCGAGATCCGCAACCGCCTCGGCGTCGTGTGCCCCGACGACCCGTGGGAGCAGCTCTGGGGCGCCGTCGGCGCCGTCTTCGGCAGCTGGGACAACCCTCGCGCTACCACCTACCGCCGGCTCAACAACATCCCCGGCCACTGGGGCACCGCCGTCACCGTGCAGGCCATGGTGTTCGGCAACCTCGGCGACGACTGCGCCACCGGCGTGGCCTTCACGCGCGACCCCTCGACGGGCGAGCGGCGCTTCTTCGGCGAGTTTCTCGTCAACGCGCAGGGCGAAGACGTAGTGGCGGGCATTCGCACCCCGCAGGGCATCACGAAGAGCCCCTACGCCTCCGGCGGCTCGACATCGCTCGAAGAGAAGATGCCCGCGGCCTACGCCGACCTCGTGGCCGTGTACACGCGCCTCGAGAAGCACTTTCGCGACATGCAGGACATCGAGTTCACCATTCAGAAGGGCAAGCTCTGGATGCTCCAGACGCGCACCGGCAAGCGCACCGCGCGGGCCATGGTGCGCATCGCCGTCGAGATGGTGCGCGAGGGCCTCCTCACGCAAGACGAGGCCGT
>CANMAT010000156.1 GCA_947494865.1 Deltaproteobacteria bacterium | reverse complement strand
CTCGCGGCGTCGTCGAGCGCACGCATCGCGGCCCGCGCGTCGAGCGCGCCGGACCGTATGAAGAACGCCTCGCGCCCGTCGCCCCACCGCTCGCCAAAGCGCGCGAGCATGAAAGACAGCGACGAGTCGCGCGCCTCGTCTTCGCCTGCGGCCAGCACCACGAAGCGATAGCGCGCGCCGGGGAGGAGCCATCGACGCGCCGCGCTCACCGACGCCGCGGTGTAGTGCGACAGGTCGGCGAAGGCGTGCTCGCCCCGCACCTCCGTCGTCGTGCCGCTGGTACGAAAGGTACGCACCGCGCGCGACGCCTCGAAGCACGCTACGCGGGTCACCTTGAACACGTCGGTCGGCACCGCGGGAATGTCGTCGATGCCGTCGACCGTCGCCCCGTCGAGCGTCGCGTCGGCGATGCGCGCGAGCGCGGGATTGTGCGCGCGCTGCCAGTGATGGAGCGCCACCGCCAGACGCTCGACATCGCATCCCGCGATCGCCTCATGGGAGCTCGCGAGCAGATCGGCGATCGCGCCACGGAGCCGATCACCTTCGCTCACGGCCGCACCGCGCGCAGCGACGCGTCGAGGGCCTGCGCAAACCCCACAAGTTGCGCGGCGGTGAGTGTGCAGGGCGGGGTGAGCGTAAGCACGTCGCCTGCGACGCCGCCGGGGAGCACCACGTACCCGAGCTCGAGCATTGTGCGCATCACCGCGAGCGAGCGGGCGACGCCGCCGGCGACGGTCACCCCCGCGAGGAGCCCCACGTGCGTCACCCGCACGATGCCGAGCGCGCCATCACGTGCGAGCGCGTCGAGGGCGTCCGCGAGCGCGGCCCCCGTGGCGTCGATGACGCTCCGGGTCTCGGGCGCATCGAGCACGTCGAGCGACGCCATTGCAGCAGCGCACGCGAGCGGGTTGCCGAGAAATGTCGACGTGTGAATCGCCTCGCCGTCGGGGTCACCCCACGCGCGCGCGACCTCATCACGCATCACGCAGGCGCTCACGGGGAGGCCACCTCCGAGCGCCTTTCCGAGGCAGACGACATCGGGCACGCACCCGTCGTCGAGCGCCCTCCAGAGCCCTCCTGCGCGGCGGAGGCCGGTGTAGATCTCGTCGACGATGAGCACCGCCCCGACACGCCGGGCGCGCTCCGAGAGCGCAGCGAGGTAGCCCGAAGGCGGAACGACCACGCCGCCACGTCCTTGCACGGGTTCAACCAGCACGGCGCCCACGTCGCCGAGCGCGAGCGCGCGATCGACCGCGTCGAGGGAACAAGCGAGCGAACCATCGACGCTGGCATCGGCGTAGGGCGCGAATCGAACGTGCGCGTTGAGCTGGCGTGCGAAGGGTGCTCGAAATGCGCGCTTGTACCCGCAAGCGGCCACCGCGCCGTACGACAGACCGTGGTAGCCGCCCTCGAAGGCGATCACGCCGGGTCTCTTCGTGTGGAGCACTGCGGTCTTCAGCGCCGCCTCGATCGCATCGGCGCCCGAGAGCCCGAGGATCACACGCGCCGGCCATGGGGCCATCTGCGCGAGGCGCGCCTCGAGCGCCACCTTCACATCGGACGGATACACGTCTCCGAGCGCGTGGAGCATTCGACCGCACTGGGCGCGGAGGGCGGCGACCACGTGGGGGTGCGTGTGACCGATGAGCGCGGCGCCAAAGCCCGCGGTCATGTCGACGTAGATGTTGCCGTCAGCGTCGGCCACGTTGGCCCCGCGCGCTGACGACCACACGATGGGGTCGTGCGAGGCTCCCGAGAGTTCTTCGCGGCGCCGTCGGCGGGCGGTGAGCCCCGGGCATTCAAAGCGCGCGAGGGTATCAACCAGGGCTTGCGCGCGAGGTCCAGGGAGGGCGGTGCGAACACGCGGGAGTTCGTCGCCGTGGGGTATCTCGTCTCGAAGATTCACGGTGTTGGACGCGGAACGTCGATGAACACTACCGACTCGATGCGAACCCAAACGGCAGATACGACGACGCCCCTGCGCTCGCGGTGAGGCGAGCAGAGGGGCGGCGGCGATGTGTGTGATGCGGCAGGCGCCGTATCAGCCGACCGAGGAAGTCTCAGCGGGCGTCTCGGCGGCCTCACCCTCAACCTTACGGCTGCGGGGCTCGGCGCTGCGCACGGTCTGAACCTCGGGGCCCTTCGCCTTGCCGACGCTGGTGTTGCGGTCGACGAGTTCGATGATGGCCATCTCGGCGTTGTCGCCGCGGCGGTTGCGCGTCTTGAGGATGCGCGTGTACCCGCCGGGACGGTCGACGAAGCGGGGAGCGATCTCGCGGAAGAGGTGCTCGACCACGTCGATGCGCTCGGGCTCGCCGTTGACGAGGCGCTCGCCCCACTGCGGAAGCTGTGAGGCAATGGAGCGCTTCACGGCGAGGCGCTTGGCGACCACGGCCGGTTCGGCCGAGGCGTTGTTAGCGTCGGCGCCGAAGTGCGCGGCGCGGGTGATGAGCCGCTCGGCGACGCGACGCAGCTCCTTGGCCTTCTGAACGGTGGTCTCGATACGCTCGTTGGCGAAGAGGTTCGCGACGAGGTTCTTGAACATCGCGGCACGGCTCGACCCGTCGCGATCGAACTTACGGCCGGCGTTGGCGTGGCGCATGGTACTTTCCTGTTCCTACTCTGCTTGGTATCGCGGTCACACCTGGCCGTGCTCTGCGCGCCAGCGCTCGAGCAGGTTCGGCCAGTTCTCGATGTGCATGCCCAGGGTGAGCCCGAGCTCCGACAGCTTGTCCTTGATTTCCTTCAGGGACTTGCGGCCGAAGTTCTTGGTCTTGAGGAGGTCGGCCTCTGTCTTCTGCACGAGTTCGCCGATGTACGAGATGTTCGCGTTCTGCAGGCAGTTGGCGCTGCGGACCGAAAGCTCGAACTCTTCGACGGACTTGAACAGGTTCTCGTTGACCGGCGGCGCCTCGCTCGAGCGCGGCGCCGACGTGACCTCATCCTGCTCCTGGAAGTTGATGAAGATCTGGAGCTGCTCCTTGAGAATCTTGGCCGCGTAGGCGACTGCATCACGGGGACGCACCGCGCCATTGGTCCAGACCTCGAGGGTCAGCTTGTCATAGTCGGTCATCTGCCCGACGCGCGCGTTGGTGACCGTGTAGTTCACCTTGCGCACCGGCGAGAACAGACTGTCGATCGGAATCCATCCGATCGCCATGTTCGGATCCTTGTTACGGTCGGCGGGAACGTACCCGCGCCCCATCCCAACGACGAGCTCCATCGAGAGCTTGCCGCCGCGCGACACCGTGGCCACGTGCTGCTTGGGGTTGAGCACGCGGATCCCCGAGGCGGCGTCCGTGCGGATGTCCTCCGCGAGAACGGCGCTGGGGCCTTCCTTCTCGAGCTTCAAGGTGTAGCGCTTCGCCTCGCTGGCCTGAAACACCACCTCCTTGAGGTTGAGAATGATGTCGGTCACGTCCTCCTTCACGTCGTCGATCGTCGTGAACTCGTGGAGGGCGCCATCGAGGCGCACGGCCGTGATCGCGGCGCCTTGGAGCGACGACAGGAGCACCCGGCGAAGGGAGTTGCCGATCGTGATGCCGAAGCCCCGCTCCAGGGGCTCGCATACGAACTTCCCATAGAAGTCCGTGTGGGCGTCCCGGTCCTCCTCGATGAGGGCCTTCGGGCGGATCAGGTCGCGCCAGTTGCGTGCCTGCGTGGACGTGGACTGCGTCGTCATGGAAGTCTCGTGCCCTTTCATGCCACGAGCCGCGTACCGTAGGGGGAGCATTGCCCCCTCGGTCGCGGCATCGTGATCGGGGGTTTCAGCGGCTGTAGAACTCGACGATGAGCTGTTCCTTGATCGCGACCGCGTTGTTCTCCTCACGGACGGGGAGAGACTTCACGGTGCCCGTGAACGAGGCCTTGTCGAGCTCGAGCCAGGTGCTCTGGCCGCGACGCTCGGCGCCCGTAACGGACTCCTTGATGCGGGGGATCTCGCGCGACTTTTCGCGGATCGAGACCTTGTCGCCGACCTTCACGATGTAGCTCGGCACGTTGACGCGCTTGCCATTCACAAGCACGTGGCAGTGCAGCACGAGCTGGCGCCCTTCGGCGCGCGTCGAGGCGAACCCGAGGCGGTAGATCACACCGTCGAGGCGGCGCTCGAGGAGCGACAGGAGGTTCTCTCCGGTCACGCCCTTCGTGCGATCGGCCTCGGCGAAGTACTTGCGGAACTGACGCTCCAGCACGCCATAAACCCGGCGAACCTTCTGCTTCTCGCGAAGACGAAGGCCGTACTCGCTGAACTTGATACGGCTGTTGGGGCCGTGCTGTCCGGGCGGGTGGTTCCTGCGCTCGTACGAGCACTTGTCGGTATAGCAGCGATCGCCCTTGAGAAAGAGCTTCGCCTGCTCGCGGCGGCAGAGCTTGCAGACAGGACCGATGTATCGAGCCATGGACGTTATCTCTCCGGAAATCCCTGTGTGCTACTCAGACGCGGCGGCGCTTGGGCGGCCGGCACCCGTTGTGCGGGATCGGCGTCACGTCGCGAATCAGCGTGATGCGGAAGCCCGCCGTGGTGAGGGCGCGCAGGGCGCTCTCACGGCCAGCGCCCGGACCGCGGATGAACACCGCGATCTCGCGCATGCCGTGCTCCGCAGCCTTGCGGGCCGCGTCTTCGGCAGCGACCTGGGCTGCGAAGGGCGTGCTCTTGCGCGAGCCCTTGAAGCCGCGTGAGCCCGCCGACGACCACGCCACGGTGTTGCCATAGATGTCGGCAATCGTGACGATGGTGTTGTTGAACGTCGCCTGGATGTGACACACACCCTTCGGAACGTTCTTCTTGGTCTTCTTCTTGACCTTCGCGCCGGCCTTGGCCGTCGAGGTCGCCTGAGTCTGGGCCTTCGCCATCGGTTCCTCTGCTCGTACTTTGCGCTACGTGGGGGTCACTTCTTGGTCGCCGGCGCCGCACGCGACACGGCGAGGCCCTTGCGGGGACCCTTGCGCGTACGTGCGTTCGTGTGCGTGCGCTGCCCGTTCACAGGCAAGCCCTTGCGGTGCCTGAGCCCGCGGTAGCACCCGAGGTCCATCAGGCGCTTGATGTTGAGCTGCACCTCACGGCGCAGGTCACCCTCGACCTTGAACTCGCCCGAATCGATCACTTCGCGGATGCGACGGAGATCACCCTCAGAGAGATCCTGGGCCTTCTTGTCCAGCGGGATATCCGCTTTCCTGCAGATCTCCACCGCGCGCGTCGGACCCACGCCGTAGAGGTAGCGGAGGGCGATCGAGATGTGCTTGCGACCGGGGAGGTCAACTCCAGCGATACGTGCCATGATTCATCAACCCTGACGCTGCTTGTGACGGGGGTTCTCGCAGATGATCCGCACGACGTTCTTGCGGCGGACCACCTTGCACTTGTCGCAGATCTTCTTTACCGAGGGTCGGACCTTCATCGTTCTCACTCACCGCAGGCGCCTTCACGGCGCGGTGTGCTCACTCTCACTTATGCCGATACGTGATCCGACCCTTCGAAGGGTCGTAGGGCGAAACCTCAACGGTCACGCGATCACCAGGAAGAATGCGGATGTAATACTGCCGCATGCGCCCAGAGATCGTCGCGAGTACATCGAGTCCGTTGTCGCACTTCACACGAAACATCGCATTGGGCAGCGCCTCTTGCACTGCCCCCTCGAACTCGAGCTTGTCGCCCTTGGGCTCTCTGGGCCCTGATGCCTCTGAACGCTTGCGAGCCATGAAACCTCAGTTCACTCCGATCGCCCGAAACAGCGACGCGGTCACGTCGTCGAGCGCGCCTACGCCGTCCACACGGCGCAGCAGGCCCTTGTTCGCATACCAGGCGACAAGGGGCGCGGTCAGCGCGGCGTATTCCGCGAGACGCTTCCGAACGACATCTTCGCGGTCGTCTGCCCGCTGCAAGAGTCGCTCGCCAGCCTCCCCCCGGTCGGGAGAGGGGGGCGGATCATACTTGAGATGAAAGATTCGTCCAGAGGTCTCGCCCACCCTTCGGCCGGTGATCCTCTCAACGATCAATTCATCGGGCACTTCGAGCAAAACCACATCGTCGATTTCTTTCGACGTGCTCTCCAGCATTCGCTCGAGGCTCTCGGCCTGGGCCACCGTGCGCGGGAAGCCGTCAAGCACAAAGCCCACAACTGCGTCGGGTTGGGCGATGCGCTCTTGCACCAGGCCGATGACCACCGCGTCGGGTACGAGGAGCCCGGCGGACATGAACTCATCGGCCTTACGACCCAGCTCGGTGCCAGCTTTTCGAGCCGCCCGGAGCATGTCGCCCGTCGAGACCTGGGGCACACACAGCTTCGTGCAAAGCCGCTGTGCCTGGGTGCCTTTACCCGCTCCCGGAGGTCCGATGAAGATCAACCGCTTCACGCCGCCCTCCGTCCCTGGATGCGCGGGCCTCCAGGACCAGCGAAGCCCTCGTAGTGGCGCGAGATCAGGTACGACTCGATCTGGTTGGCCGTGTCGAGGGCAACGCCAACAACGATCATGATCGAGGTGCCGCCGAACTGGAAGGGGATCTTCAAGTACTGCCGCAGGAAGTCGGGCAGGATGCAGATCAGGGCGACGTAGAGCGCTCCGCCGAAGGTGATGCGGGTGAGAACCTTCTCGATGTAGTCCGCCGTCGGCTTGCCCGGGCGAATGTTCGGGATGAACGCGCCCTGCTTCTTGAGGTTGTCGGCCACGTCCACAGGGGGAAAGGTGACAGCCGTATAGAAGTAGCAAAAGAAGACGGTGAGCAGCACAAAGATGGTGCTGTACATCCAATCGCCACGCCCCAGGTGGTCGCGGAGCACATCCATGCCAGGCACGTGCAGCCCCGCGAGGGTCGCAGGCAGTGCGAGCATCGTAGACGCAAAGATCGGCGGGATCACGCCCGACGAGTTTACGCGGAGGGGGAGGTGCGTGCGTTGACCGCCGTACATCTTTCGGCCGATGATGCGGCGCGAGTATTCAATCGGGATGCGACGCTGGCCACGCTCGAAGAATACGATGGCCATCACCGACGCGACGACCATGACCGTCGCGATGAGCAGCGAAGTCGGCTGAATCTGACCGGTGCTTGTAAACTGCCAGGTCTGTCCGAGGTTCGACGGGAAGTCTGCGACGATGCCCGCGAAGATGATCATCGAGATGCCGTTGCCGATGCCACGCTCGGTGATCTGCTCGCCCAGCCACATGATGAAGGCAGTTCCCGTGGCGAGGGTGAGCATCGCCAGCGCACGGAAGAGCCAGCCCTTGTCCATCACAACCTGAACGCCGTCAGCGGTCTGTCGGTTCTCGAGGTAGAGGGAGATAGAGAAGCCCTGCACAAGGGCAAGCACCACCGTCGCGTAGCGGGTGTACTGATTGATCTTGCGCTGACCCATCTCCCCCTCCTTGCGGAGCTCCTCCAGCGGCTTGAAGACCGACGTGAGGAGTTGGAGAATGATCGACGCTGAGACGTACGGCATCACGCCAAGCGCGAAGATCGATACCTGCTCGAGGGCGCCGCCGGAGAAGAGATTCAGAAGGTTCAGGAGCGAGCCGGAGCTATCCTGACCGATGAACTCCTGCATGGCCTTGCGATCGGCCCCGGGGACAGTCACGAAGACGCCCACGCGGTAGACCGCGAGCATGCCCAGGGTAAAGAGCATCCGTCGACGGAGCTCAGGGATCCTGGTGATGTTGGCGAGCGCGCTGGTAGCCATCCGGTGGTTCCTTGGTGAAGTCGCGCGGCGGCGTCTAGCACAGACCCGCGCGGAGGGGAATAGAGGGGTGCACACGATCCCGTATCCGCCG
>CANMAT010000155.1 GCA_947494865.1 Deltaproteobacteria bacterium | reverse complement strand
CTCGACGACCTCGTCGGCGTCGCCGAGGAGGGCGGCCATCACCTCGGAGCGCAGCGCGTCGGGGGGCCCCGAGTCGGTGACCTCGGAGCCCTCGGCGTCGCGCACCCACTGGAGCGCCGTGACGTCGCCCGACGCGCGGTCTACGCCCGCCGACAGGATGCGAAAGCCCGCCACGAGCGAGAGCGCCACGAGGGCCTCGCCGAGCGACTCGCACAGGCGGCCGAGCGCGGGCACGCTGGTGACCACGCGTTCGAACCACCCGTCGGAGCGGATGACCTCGAGGTCGAAGGAGCGCGCGCTCACGAGCGGGGCGTCTCGCCATGCGAGGCGGGCACCGAGTCGCGGCGCTCGCGCTCGAGCTTCTCGCGGTACCACACGATGGTGCGCATGAGGCCGTCTTCGAGCTCGACGCGGGGGCGGTACCCCAGGAGCTTCTCGGCCTTCTGAATGTCGGGGATGCGCAGCTCGACGTCGGCGAAGGGCCACTCGACGAAGCGGATCTCCGAGCGCGAGTCGGCGAGGCGCGCGATGGTGCGCGCGAGCTGGTAGATGGTGACCGTGGCGCGGGGGTTGCCGATGTTGAAGCTCTGCCCGACGGCCTCGTCGCGCTCGAGGGTGAGCATGATGCCCTCGATGATGTCGTCGATGTAACACCACGAGCGAATCTGATCGCCCTCGTTGTGAATGCTGATGGGCTCCTCTTTGAGGGCGCGCACCACGAAGGCGTGCACGGCGCCCTCACCGATCTGCCCCGGGCCGAAGATGTTGAACGGTCGGATGCTCACCGTGGGGAGGCCGAACTGCTTGTGGTAGCAGTGGCAGAGGTGCTCCGTGGCGAGCTTGCTGACGGCGTACGTCCACCGGGCCTCGCCGACGGCGCCGAGGGTGGTGACGTCGCCTTCGCCCACGCGGAAGGCGTAGCGGCCGAAGACCTCGCTCGTGGAGAAATCTACGAAGCGCTTGATGGCGGCGCCCTTCTCGGCGGCGGCGCGGAGGGCGTTCATGGTGCCCTCGAGGGCGATCTCCATGGTGGGGACGGGGTTCTTGAGCACCGTGTCGACGCCCGCGATGGAGGCGAGGTGAACGATGTACCCGCAGCCGTCCATGGCCTTCGAGAGGGCCTCGCGGTCGCGCACGTCGCCCTGAATGAGCGTCACGTTGGGGTGCTTGTCGAGCCCGGCGGGCACCAGCGCGTTGCGGCGCAGGGTGTCGAACACCACACACTCGTTCGACTCGCTGAGCCTGCGAACGAGCGCCGTGCCGATGAAGCCCGCGCCGCCCGTGAGAAGAACACGCTGTCCCTGAATCATGATGCGCTTGTCTACCCCAATCCGCCCCCCGAGGGGAACGGCAGAGCGCACCCTCCGAGCCCGCTCAGAAGTACACCTGCGCCTGGAGGCGCATCTGGTGGCGCCCCGCGGAGAAGTCTTCGCCGGTGAGGTAGAAGTAGTCTGCCTGGAGCTTGAAATCGTGGCGTTGAAAGTAATAGCTGAGCGCGCCGCCGAGCTCGCGGGCGCGGCGCAACGTGGGTGATGCCTCGAAGGGGAACACCTCGCCCCAGCGGGCCGAGAGCTCCGCGTGCCGGGTGAAGAGGTAGCCTGCCTGGAGGTAGTACCCGTGGCCCGAGCGCGCGTACTCGAAGACGGGGCCCATGGCGTTCATGCCGGTCTGGTGCGCGTCGACGTCGGCGCGGCGGTAGAGCCACTCGGCCTGGAGCGAGAGCCCGGCCCACTTGAACTGCAGGTCGGCGGCGAGCTGGGTGTAGTCGAAGCCCTGCTGAAACGTGTCGCCGAAGGTGCTGCGCGCGCGCCGTGAATTGTGGTTGAAGGCCACGGCGGCGCCGACGGCGAGGCGCGGGGTCGAGAGGCGCTGCACGTCGGCCTCGACGAGGTCGTCGAACTCGCCGAAGGGCTGCACCTGCACCCGCGCGGCGTAGAGCATCCCGAAGGTCTCGGAGAGGCGGTTGCGCCCGTCGCCGCCGAAGACTCCGAGCTGGTACGTGAGGCGCTTGCCCAGCCCGAAGAGGTCGCGCGAGAGGAGCACCACGCCCACGTCGCGGTCGAGGTTGAGCTCCGCCACCGCGAGCGAGCGGTCGACGAACTGCAACGCCGACGACGACACCACGCGCTGGCGCCCGAAGGGCACCTTCATCTGCCCCGCGCGCACGTTGAGGTCTCGCACGCCGGTCCACGAGAAGTACGCGTCGCGCAGGGGGAGGCGCAGGTCGGCCTCGGTGTCGAGGTTCGAGAACGCGAGCTGGATGTTGTACGTGAGCGAGGGGCCGAGAAAATTGCCTTGAAACACCAGGCGCATGCGCCGAATCTGAAACTCCGTCTGCGGCGCCACGGGCTGCTCGGAGAGCGTGAAGCGCGCCTGGATGCGCCCGCGGATGTTGAGCGAGAAGCGCTCGTCGGCGGTGCGGAAGGTCACACCCTGGCCGAACTCCGCGGCCACGGTGGGGGGCGCGGTCACGGGCGCTGCGGGCGCTGCGGGCGCTGCCTCGACGGGGCGCGTGGCGGCTGTGTCGGGGGCGGGCGTCGTCTGCGCGAGGGCGCTCGGCGTGGCGAGGGTGAGCGAGAGCGTGACGGCGCTGCGAAGGGAGGGTGTCATCGCGGTGCCGCGTGCATCGCACGACCGCGCCGCGCCTCCCAGAATTGTTACACGCGCTCAGGGCGCGAGCGCGGCGGTGTCGGTGCGGGGCGCGACGGGGGTCTCGTCGCGCGTGAGGTGGGGGCGGCCGTTGGCCACGGAGAAGGCCGCGGCGAAGCGGGTGCGGGCCTCGGCGCGGATCACGTCGTCGAGGTGGTGCCACGCGCACTGCACGCGGTCGGGCGTGATGTCGAGGAGGCCGAAGCCGCGGTGCGTGAGGTCGACGTACTTCATGTGCGGCGCCTCGGCGCGCACCTGGTCGGCGAGGCTGGCGAGCACCGCGGGGAAGCCCGGCGACGAGATGCCCGGCACCACGAACTCGACGGCGAGCGATCCGCGCCCCGAGGCGGGGTCGTAGGTGGCGGCGTTGCGCGGGGTCTCGGCGAGGTCGTTGGCCCACGAGGTGTGGATGTCGCCGGTGAGCACCACGACGTTGCCGACGCCCATCTCGCGCAAGAGGCCGAAGAAGCGGGCGCGGGCCTCGGGGTAGCCGTCCCACTGGTCGGTGTTCACGAACTGAACGAGCTGGGCCATCATCACCTGCTGGCCGATGATCTTCCAGCGCGCGCGCGAGTTGCGCACGGTGTCGAAGAACCAGCGCTCCTGGTCCATGCCCTTGAGCACGCGGCGCGGGTCGTCGATGCCGCCGTCGACCACGGTGCCCTGCTCTGCGCGGCCCCACATGCGCGTGTCGAGCATCACGAGGTCGACGAGGTCGCCGTAGGAGAGCGAGCGCCAGATGCGCCCGTCCATCGTGTCGCGCACGGGCATCCACTCCCACCACGCGCGCTGCGCGGCGGCCTTGCGCGCGGCCCACATGCCCTCGGTCATGGGCATGTGGTTCTCGGCGCCGCCGGAGTACGCGTTGTCGGCGAACTCGTGGTCGTCCCACACCGGAATGATCGGGTGCTGCCGGCGCATCGCGCGCAGGTCGGCGTCGCGGTGATAGTGCCGGTAGCGTCGTCGGTAGTCGTCGAGCGTGACGATCTCGTTGGGCGGGTCGTACGGGCGCACGTTGCCGTAGCGGCCGGTCGCATACTCGTAGATGTAGTCGCCGAGGTGGATCACCGCGTCGAGGTCGGGCTGCCGCGCCACCATGCGGTAGGCCTGGAAGTACCCGTGCGCGTAGCTGCTGCACGACACCACGGCGAAGCGCAGCCGCGCCGTCGCGCCGCGCGGGGCGGTGCGCGTGCGGCCCACGAGCGACGCGGCCCCGAGCGCGCGAAAGCGGTAGTAGTACGTGCGCCCGGCCATGAGCCCGGTGACGTCGACCTTCACCGTCCAATCGCGGGTGGCGTCGGTGCGCGCCATGCCCTCGCGCATGTTCATGGTGAACGCGGGGTCGTCGGCGATCTGCCACGTCACGTCGACGGGGGCGGTGGCGGTCGCGTCGGGCGACACGCGCGTCCAGATCACCACCGCGTCGGGGAGGGGATCGCCGCTCGCGACGCCGTGGGCGAAGCGCGGGTCGGGCTCGGGCTCGGCGCTCGCCGCGATGGCGCGCCACCCCTCGTCGGGCGCGTCGACGGGCTCGGTCACGTCGGGCGTGGGCGCCGTGTCGGTCGTGGCGTCGGTCGCGCCGTCGGTGGGCGCGCTCGCGTCGACGGGGGCCGCGGGGGCGTCGTCGTCGCAGCCCACCGCCACGGCGCCGAGGGCCGTGAGCCATTGCAGGAGCGCGCGTCGAGAGAGGTTGGGTTCCATCTTACATTCTCGGGGTTCGTGTGAGTCGGCCCTGCTCGATGACGGTGCCGTCGCCGCGGTACGGGGTGATCACGAGCTCGCGGTTGGTCGCGTGGACCATACAGAAGTTCACGACGCTCTCGGAGTACCGCTGCCACGTGCGCATGCCGGTCTCGTAGAGCTGGGCCCCAGCGCCCGCCGAGGTGATGTACACCGTTCCGCGGCGCCCCGAGACCTCGTTGCCCATCCCGTCGATCTCTTTGCTCACTTCGAAGACGTGCTCGTGGCCGTTGAACACCACGTCGACGCCGAACTCGTCGAACACCGGCGGCCACGTGCGGCGAATGAAGGCGATCTCGTCGTCGTTGGTGTAGCGCGACGACCCGAAGGCGGGCTTGTGGTGCACCGCCACGACGAAGGGCACCGCCGCGCGGTTGGCGCGGGCCGCGGTGAGGTCGGCGCGGAGCCACGTGAGCTGCGTGCCCGCGATGCTCCCCGCGGGGTCGCGCGCGGTGTCGTTGAGGAAGACGAAGTGCACCGGCCCGTAGTTGAACGAGAAGTAGAGCTCGCTGCGCTCCTCGCTGTCGTTCTGGGGCTGGGCGAACTGCATGAGGTAGTTGACGGCGAGGTTGTCGTGGTTGCCGTGCGCCATCACGATGGGCATGCGCGTGAGCGTCGGCGTGGCGGCCGCGAACCACTGCTGCCACGCGTCTTGAATGGTGCCGAGGAGCACCGCGTCGCCCGAGAACACTTCGAAGTCGGGCTGGCGCATCGCGGTCACCGACTGCATGCGCTCCTGCACCATGCGCCACACGGCGAAGCTGTCGCGCGAGTCGCCGGTGACGGCGAAGTTCACGTCGTAGTCGGTGCGGCCCGGGGCGGGCGCGCTCTTGAAGCTCTGCACCTCGCTCCAGTGCCCCTCGCCGCCGACGCGGTAGTAGTACGTCGTGTCGGGGGTGAGGCCGCACACGTGCACCTCGTGGGCGGTGATCTGCGCGGCGCCGCTCGCGCCGGTGCTCACGTGCCCCGTGGCGGTGCGGTCGAGCATCATGCGGCTCGTGCCGTACTGCACCACGGAGGCGTGCGTCTCGGAGTCGGTGTTCCAGAGAAACGCGATGGTGCTCGACGGCTCGGCGGGCCACGAGACGTGCACGGCGGACGGGGTGGCCATGGGGCCGAAGGTGGTGCGGTCGTCGCGGTAGTTCATGTACGAGCCCTGCTCGGTGCGCACCGAGTGAGCGCAGCCCGTGGGCGTGTACCGGAGCGCGGCGAAGGTCGGGTCTTTGCCCGCGTCGGCGGCGGCGTCGCCGCCCGCAGCGTCGTTGGCGGTGGCGGCGTCGGTGGCCGCGGGCACGGGCGTCTGACACGCGCCGAGCGCGGCGAGGAGGGGGAGCGCGAAGCGAAGGGTGTGTCGCATCGGAGTGCCTTTCAGAACGATCCCGTGAGCTGGAGGTTGAAGAGGTCGTTGACGACGACGCCGCTGCCGGGGCCGCGGCCCGCGAGGTCACGGTACTCGTTCTGGATGGTGTACGAGGCCTGGGCCTTGAACCCGTGCCCGAGCTGATACCAGTTGAGCCCGAAGGAGATGTCCATGGTGTCCATGAAGTCGCGGTATACGATGCGCGACGCCGACGGGGGCGGGCGTATGCCGCAGTCGCTCCCCTCGGTGCGCGTGAAGCAGTTCGAGGGGTCGAAGCGCTGCACGCGCGCCACCACCTCGAGGTGATCGCGCACATACGGCGCGGGCACGAAGTACCCCGCTTGCACCAGCCACCCGAGGCTCTGCGAGTTGGGGGCGGCGTTGGTGTCGGTCTCCTGCGTGTCGCGCGCGTACACCTCGGCGTAGAGCGACGCGCCCCACGCGCTCGCGTAGAGGTCGGCGCCGAGCGAGATGGCCTGGATGCGGTTGGGCACCGGGCTCGTGGCGCCGCGCAGGGTGACCAGCCCCACCTGGCGGATCTGCCCCGCGGCGTTGAGGCCGATGGAGACGGTGGGCGTACGCGGGAGCCCGACGGAGCCCTCTTGAAACGCCCGCGGGCGACCGAGCGGGTTGAGCACCACGCGGCCCGCGTAGAGAAAGAAGCCGTCGAGGTTGAAGGGGTTGTTGGGGCCCTTCCCGTTGAAGACGCCCGCGTAGTACTCGACGAGGTCGCGGGGCCCGGCCCAGCCCCACACCATCACGCCGGTGTCGAACGCGGGCACGTAGCGCACGCCGCTCGCGTTGGCGCCGCCGGACCAGAGGGCGTTGTCGACGAACTGGAGGCGCGTGCCCGAGACGAGCTCCTGCCGCGAGAAGGGCACGCGAAACTGACCGATCTGCACCTGGAGCCAGCGGCGCACGGGCACGAGGGCGTAGGTGTCGAAGAGCTCGAGGCGGTCGCTGAGGCCGAACTCCATGCGCACCTGCAGCAGCGGGTGCGCCTGGCCGTGCACCACCATGCGCGTGCGTCGGAGGTTTACGCCGGGCGCGACGGAGAAGTTCGACACGCTCTCGTTGTCGTAGCCCGTCTGGTAGATGAACTGCGGCTGCGCATAGAACCCGATGTCGAGCCAGCGCTCGGCGACGCCTTCGGGGTAGCGGCTCTGGCCCGCGTGGCCGCCCGCCGCGAGGGGCGTGGAGAACTCCGCGGGGCGCAGGTCGGGCGACGCGAGCGAGCCCGTGAGCCGGTCGCCGAGGGTGAGCTGCCCCGGCGCGAGGGTGCCCGCGGGGGGCGCCCAGTCGGCGCGGGGCTCCTCCCACAGGCGCACGGCGTGGGCGCTGAGGGGCGCGAGCGCGAGGGAGAGGGCGAGCGAAGAGAGGGAGAGGCGATCGGTGCGGCGCACGGCGACGAGTCGTACAGGGCGTTGTGTGACAAGTATGTGATGGCTGGGTGAAGTTGCGCGCTCGCGCGCTCAGGGGGCGGCGTTGCTCGCCGCGGGCGTAGGGCGGCTGACGGCGAAGTCTCCGGTGCCGTTGGGGAGGCGGCCCCAGGTGTTGGGGGCGACGGTGGCGTTCATCGGGTAGAGCGCGCTGAGCACGACGGAGCCGGAGGGGGAGAGCACCCACACGGTCTCGCCGCGGCTCGCGCTGAGGCTCCAGCCCGCGTGGAAGCACGTCGCGGGGCCGCCGTCGAGGCACGCGGTCTGCGGCCCGGCGCCGGCGTCGGCCTGGTTGGCGAGCACGAGCGCGTACTGCCCCGGGGCGAGCGTGGTGCCCGCGGGGAAGCGAAGCGCGCGCGAGAGCCGCGCTCCGCCGTCGGACTCGGAGTCGGCAACCTGGAGGTCGGAGAGGTCGACGGGCGCGGAGCCTGCGTTGAAGAGCTCGACCCACTCGTCGCCCGCGGCGCTGATCTCGTTGATCACGAGGCGCCCCGCGGCGGTCGCGTCGGTAGCGCCGTCGGAGGCAGCGTCGGGAGCAGTGTCGGTGGCGGCGTCGGCGATGATGTCCGTCGTGACGTCGGCGGGCGCGTCGG
>CANMAT010000154.1 GCA_947494865.1 Deltaproteobacteria bacterium | reverse complement strand
CCGCCCGCGCGGCGCTCTCATCCCCGCAGGGCATCGACCGGGTGCTCGACGCGCTCTCCGTCGCGGGGCGCTTCACCCCCCTCACGGGCGAGGCGGGGCCCCTCGCGCCCGCCGCGGTCGAGGCCTCGCGCGGGCTGCTCCGCGCCCTCACGCCCGCGCTGGCGCAGCTCGTCGCGCACCCCGACGTGGGGCTGCGGCGCAGGGTGCTCCAGGCGCTCGCCCTCAGCGACGCGCCCGAGGCGGCCGAAGGGCTCGCGCGCGCGGCCGACGACGACGACCCGGCGGTGTCCGAGGCGGCGCTCTCGCTCCTCGCGGCGCGCGAGGGAGGTGGGGGCCCGTCGGCGGCCACGGCGCAGCACCTCGACGGCGCCAACCCGTGGAAGACGCGCCTCGCGGCCGCCGCCGCCCTGCGGGGCTCCGACGCCCCCGACGGGGCCGAGGCGCTCGCGCGCGCCCTCGCGACGGACCCGCTCTCCATCGTGCGGGCCACGGCGGCGCGGTCGCTGGCGCGCAGGGCCGGCGACGCCGGCGTGCGCGCCGCCCTGGAGCGCGCCGCCCGCGACGACGTCGACGCCTCGGTGCGCGAGGCCGCCGCGCGGGCGCTCGGTGTAAGGTGATGATTTCCTTGGGGGGAGGGCTGTAGCATCGCGGCCATGTCGGTCGACGTGGTGTTTCTCGAGCCCTGCTTTCCCGCCAACCAGCGCGAGTTCGTGCGCGCCCTGCACGCCGTGGGGGCCCGCGTCACGGGCATCGGCGAGCGCCCGAAGGAGAGCCTCGACGACGAGCTCCGCACGTGGCTCGCGCACTACGAACAGGTGGGCAACGTGACCGACGCCGACCAGGTGGCGCGCGTGGTCAAGCGCCTCCAGTCGGTGGTGAAGTTCGACCGCCTCGAGGCCGTCGTCGAGGCCCACGTCACCGCCGCCGCGGCCGTGCGCGAGCGCTGCGGCATCGCGGGCACGAGCGTGCGCACCACCTTTCTGTGCCGCGACAAGCCCTCGATGAAAGACGCCCTCCGCGCGGCGGGCGTCCCCTGCGCGCAGTCGCTCGGCAGCGGCGACCGCGCCGAGATCCGCGACTTCGCGGGGCGCGTGGGCTACCCCCTCATCGTGAAGCCGCGCGACGCCGCGGGCGCCTCGGGCACGCACAAGGTCACCAACGATCACGAGCTCTCCGCGGCGCTCGCCGCGTGCGGCGTCGACCGCGGCGCCAGCGTGGCCGTCGAGGAGTTCATCGAGGGCCACGAGGGCTTCTATGACACCCTCACCATCGACGGGCGCGTGGCCCACGAGTTCGTGTGCCACTACTACCCCAACGTGCTCGAGGCGATGCGCACGCGGTGGATCTCGCCGCAGTTCGTCAGCACCAACCGCGTCGACGCGGCCCCGGGCTACGCCGAGCTCAAAGAGCTCGGGCGCCAGGTGATCAGCGCCCTGGGCATCGGCACGTCGGCCACCCACATGGAGTGGTTCTATGGGCCCAAGGGGCTCAAATTCAGCGAGATCGGCTGCCGACCGCCGGGCGTGCGCGCGTGGGACCTCTACGCCGCCGGCAACGACATCGACATCTACCGCGAGTGGGCCATGGCCGTGGTGCACGGCCGCCCGTCGCAGCCCCTGTCGCGGCGCCAGTCGGCGGGCGTCATCGCGCTGCGGCCCGACCGCGACGGGCGCATCTCGCACTACGACGGCGTCGACGCCGTGCGCGACCGCTACGGCGAGTACCTCATCGACTGGCACCTCCCGGCGCCGGGCACGCCCACGCAGCCCGTCGAGGCGGGCTACATGGCCAACGCGTGGGTGCGCATGAAGCACCCCGACTACGACACCCTGCGGGGCATGCTCGACTTCGTGGGGCAGACCCTGAAGGTGCGCGCGCGCTGAGTCACCGCGGCGGGTTTCTACGCCTTCGCTGCCATTGTTGGTAGAAGAGGGCGCATGAAGCAGCCCAAGGTAATGCTGTCGATCGAGACCCTGCAGGCGCGCGTGCGCGAGCTCGGCGAAGAGATCACCCGAGACTATGCGGGCGCCGACGACCTCATGGTGGTGCCCATTCTCAAGGGCAGCTTTCTCTTCGCGTCTGACCTCATCCGCTGCATCGATCTCGACCTCTCGGTAGAGTTTCTCGGGCTGCGCTCGTACGGCGCGGGCACCGAGTCGTCGGGCGTGGTGCAGATCACGTACGACCTCACGCAGCCCGTCACGGGCCGCGACGTGCTCATCGTCGAAGACATCGTCGATACGGGCCTCTCGATGCGCTACCTGCTCGAGAACCTCGCCACGCGGCACCCGCGCTCGGTCAAGCTCTGCTCGCTGCTGCACAAGCCCGCGCGCTCGCGGGTCAAGATCCCCATCGACTACCTGGGCTTCACCATCGAAGACCGCTTCGTGGTCGGCTATGGTCTCGACTACGCCGAGAAGTATCGGAACCTCCCGTACATCGGCGTGCTCGAGGAGTGAGATCGCTCTATGGCCCCTGACCGCCTCGCGGTGCTCGAGATGATGGTCTCGAAGGCGCCCAACGACCCCTTCCCCTTCTACTGCCTCGCGCAGGAGTACCGCACGCGCGGCCGCTCCGACGAGGCCGTCGCCGCGTTCGACAACCTCCGCGCGCGCTTCGCCAGCTACGTGCCGCAGTACCTCATGGCCGCGCAGCTCTTGAACGAGCTCAAGCGCTTCGGCGACGCCCGCGCGTGCCTCGAGGCGGGCATCGAAGCCGCCCGCGCGGGCCGTGACACGCACGCCCTCGGCGAGCTCGAGGGCATGTTGGCCACGCTCCCCCCATGACCGTCGAGTTTCGCTTCACGGGCGAGGCTCCCGCGACGCCGCGCGACGCGGCCACGGTGCTCGTGCTGCGCGAAGGCGATGGAGCTCCAGAGATATTCTTCGTCAAGCGCAGCGCCGACGCGCGCTTCATGGGCAACGCGTACGTCTTTCCGGGCGGGCGCCTCGACCCCGCCGACGGCGAGCCCGGCATCCCCTGCGACCTCACGCCCCACGAGGCCGCGCTGCGCCTCGGCGACGACGATCCCGCGCGCGCCCTCGCGCTCCACATCGCGGCCCTCCGCGAGTGCCTCGAAGAGTCGGGCATCGTGATCGCCACGGGGCCCGTCGCGGCCGACGTGGCGGCCGCCCTCCGCGAGGCCCTCGCGCCCCGCGCGGCGCCGCCCCTCGCGGCGCTCTTCAACCGCTACGGCATCACCCTCGCGGCCCGCTCGCTCGTACCCCTCTCGCGCTGGGTCACCCCGCGCCTCGAGACCCGGCGCTTCGACGCGCGCTTCTTTCTCGCCCGCGCCGTCACGCGCCATGAGGCCGCCACGCACGACGGCAGCGAGACCGTCGCCAGCGCGTGGCTCACC
This sequence comes from Deltaproteobacteria bacterium, assembly GCA_947494865.1. Taxonomy (GTDB): domain Bacteria; phylum Myxococcota_A; class Polyangia; order Polyangiales; genus CAISKJ01. Next base: position 4,427 of record CANMAT010000154.1, on the reverse strand, counting down.
CCCGCCGACGCCCTCGCGCGCGTCGCGCGTGGAGAGATCGTGCTGGCCCCTCCCACCTGGCGCACCCTCGAGGCCCTCCGTCACGCGCGCTCCGTCGACGAGGCCCTCGCCTGCGCCCCCGCGGCGATCGAGGCCGTCGAGCCGACGGTAATTCTCGAAGGCGACGCGCCCTGTGTGGTGCTCCCTAAGGCAACAACGGTGGACGGCTCCTCCGCGCTCACCATGAAGTTTCTTTATAAAGAAGGTTCTTGGGTTGCGATCGGATAGTTCGGGTACATGCAATCGTGCCTGGATTCTCCGTCATTCACGTAGCCCCCTTCCGAAAATCACGCTTCGCGTTAGGTTCCCCCCCTACAGAAATGGGCAACGCACGGGAGTTCACGCAACATCGAGCTCCCGTGTGCGATGGGACACGTGCCACCGCCCCTGCGCACATCACTCGGGTACTGCCGCAATGACCACGATGGAAAACACCAAGACATCTCCCAGGCGTTCGGATTCGGCCCGAGACTCGATCCGCGAGCCGGTCTACCTCGCGTCACAGCTCGCATCGATCTGTGACGTCGACCTGAAGACCATTCACAACTGGTGCGACCGCCACGAGAACTCCGACGACCCCGCGGAGCTCGAGAGCTTTCGCACCCCCGGCGGCCACCTGCGCTTCAAGCACTCGGCGGTGCTGCGCTTCCTCTCGCGCTGGGGATATCCCAGCCCCGACGCGCTCCTCCAAGACCGCCCCCACGTGCTCCTGATCGAGCCCAACGAGGCCGCGCGAACAGCCCTCGTGCGCTCGCTTCACCTCGTGCGCCCGGGCGAAGAGGCCGCCCTCGATCCCTCGTCGCCGACGAGCCCCGGCAACGCCACCACGGGCGACCCCCTGCTGGGTCTCTGGTCTACACCCCGGTACTACCTCCACCTCTGGGACGACCCCTACGCCGCGCTGATCTCGTTGGGGGAGCGCACCGGCGCGGGGGCGCCTCCCGACCTCGCGGTGCTCTCGCTCCCGATGCCGGGCTTCGACGCGCGCGCGTGGATTCAATCTGCCCGCGACCGCGTGGGCGAAGAGCCGCCGCACTTCGTGCTCATCACCCCCGACGAGGCCTCCAACGCGCCCGCGACGGAGCCCGGCGTGGTGGCCGTGGTGCCGCACGCGCGCATCCAGGGCCTCGGAGAGATCCTCGACCTGCAGGCCAACGCGCTGCAGTCGCGCGTGGCCGAGCGCGCCTCGCACGCCCGCCTCGGCAAGCCCCGGCGCCGCGTGCCCATCGCCCCGAAGGAGCCCATCTTCGTCGCCTCGCAGGTCGCCAGCATCTGGAACGTTGACCTCAAGACCGTGCACAACTGGGTCGAGAAGGGCGACATGGAGGCCTTTCGCACCCCGGGGCGCCACCTCCGCTTCCGCCGCCGATCGCTCCTGTCGTTTCTCCGTCGGTACAACATGGAGATCCCCGCCGACCTCGCCCCCGACCGCCCGCGGGTGATGGTCGTCGACCGCGACCCCGCGCGCGTCGCGGCCCTGCGCGAGCTCCTCTCGGCCCACTTCGACGTGCTCGTCCAGGTCGACCCCGTGGCCAGCCTCGCCGAGATCGGCCTCCTCTCCGCCGGCGCCGGCCTCATCGACGCCGTCGTGGTGGCGCTCCCCGCCCCCAACGTCGACGACGACCGCTGGCTCGCCGCGCTCTTGCACCACCCCGACACGCGCTACACGCGCATCGTGACGGTGGGCGGCGACGCCCCGCAGCAGCGCCGCTGGCAAGAGGTCGGCGTGGTCGCCACCGTCGAGCCCGACGCCCTCGCGCAGGTGGCGCCGGTGCTCGAGCAGGTGCTCGGCCTCCTGCGCCGCTGAAGCTCTCTCACCCCGCCGCGGCCTCGCCGCCATCGACAAAAATAGTGTTCCCGTTGATCCAGCGCGTCTCGGGCCCCGCGAGGGCCACGAGCGCCTGGGCCACGTCGTCGGGGGTGGTGAGCCGCCCGTGCGGGTTGCGCACGACGGCCTTCGCCGCGATGGCCTCGTGCCCCGGGATCTTCTCGAGCGCCGGCGTGCGCGTGACCCCCGCGCAGATCGCGTTGGCGGTGAAACCCCGCCGCGCGCCCTCGAGGGCGAGCTGGCGCGTCCAGGCCTCGAGGGAGGCCTTCGCGGCGCTCACGGCGCCGTAGTCTGCGAGGGCCGAGCGGCTGCCCTCGCTGGTCATCGCGTACACGCGGCCGTGGCGGGCGAGGTGCCCGCGCGTCACGAGGTCTTGCACCCAGTAGACGAGCGACGATGACATCACGTCGAGCGTCATCTCGATCTGCATGCGGGTGAGGGCCTCGGCGCCGTCGCGGGGCAGCGCGGGGCGCAGCGACCCGAAGGCCAGCGAGTGCATGAGCACCCGCACCGCGCCCGCTTCGCCGCGCTCGGCGAGGCGGCGGTCGATGTCGTCGAGGGTGGCCTTGCGCTTGCCATCGTCGGCGGCGTTCACGTTGTAGAACCACGCCTCGCGGCCCATCGCGCGAACGCGCGCCGTGATCGACTCGACGTGGGGCATCGTCGAGCGGCGGTCGAGGTGAACGCCGATCACGTGCATGCCCGCGGCGGCGAGGGCGAGCGCGGCCGCTTCGCCGAAACCGCTAGAGGCGCCGAGAATGAGGGCGAAGCCGTCGAGGGGACGCTGCGAGGCGGAGGGAGAGGTCATCGGGCGCGGGAGTGAACACTACCGCGCGCGCGAGGGTCAACCCGTGGCCACCGCGGCCACGAGGCCGACGGTGAAGAGGAGCCCCAGGGTGAAGGCCGCCACGCCGCCGAAGCGGCCCCAGAAGGCCGTGTACGACGACACGGTCTCGCCGTGGGCGGTGATCATCTCGTCGAGGTCGACCTGCTGCGACACGCCGCGGCGAAACCACCCGCGGGCCTGCACGGGCTGGCCGACGAGGGCCTGCACGGTCTTGTAGCCGAACCACGCGTTGCCGAAGAGCGGGAGCCAGTGCTCGTAGTTGAGCATCATGAGGCCGCCGCCCTGGTCTTCCATCATCATGTCTTCGCCGAACGATGACCCCGCGTCGGCGCGGCCGATGAGGGACCCTTGGAGCAGCACGGGCTTGCCGCGGAGGGGCGAGGCGTACGGGTCCATCATGAGATCCATCACGGTGGTGAGCTGGGGCTGACCGATGGAGGGAAACTTGTAGAGCCCGCGGATGGCCGAGCCCGCGCCGAAGCCCAGGAGAACTCCGCCGAAGCCCAGCGCGCCCATCGTGGCCGAGCCCGCGACGGCGCCGACGGTGCCGAGGAAGATCATCGCGGCCATGAGAATCTGCGGCGCGAACCAGATGCCCACCTCGAGGGTGAAGTTGCCGTAGAGGCGCGTGTGATCGAGCTGGCGCCCGTACGCGTCGATGGGGTCGAAGCGAAACAGGGGCTGCTGGCGGAGCGAGCCCGCCTGGTCGCACAGGGCCTTGATGCGCTTGCCCGTGAGGGGGTGCGTGCTCCCGAGCTCGAGCACCTTGGCCCAGGGGTTGAAAAGGTCGAAGAGAAAGACCTTCTCGATGCGGCCGATGCCCTCGGCGGTGACGGCCACGTCGCCCGTCTGGTGGCCCATGAGGGCGCCCGCCATGGCGTGGCCGCCGCCGTTGGCCGTGGCGTACGCCTGGCCCGTGCCCGCGGCCGCGCGGGGGTCGGAGATGCCCATCGCGCGCGTGCCGCCGAGGAGCTGCTTCGAGAAGGTTGAAGCGGGCTGCCGCGCGATCCCGTAGGCCACCTTCACGAGGGCCATGGAGAGGGCGTTGGGGTTCATGGTCTCCTGCGCGGCGAACTCGTCGGCGTAGTACTCGCGGGTGCGCGAGAGGTAGAGCACCAGATACTGCGACACCCACCAGAAGACGTAGGCCACCGCGGCCATGGCCATCGCGGCCTCGCGGCCCTTGTCGGAGCGCGTGTTCTTGGCCGCCACGTAGATCTGCCAGAGCACCTGGAGCAGCACCGAGGCCACCGTCATCACGATGAAGTCGCGGTGAATGATGTGACCGAGCTCGTGGGCGTACACGGCCTTGAGCTCCTCGTCGTCGAGGTAGTGCAAGAGGCCGCGGGTGATCACCAGGCGCGAGCGGTTGACGGTGGACCCGTAGCAGTACGCCGTGGGGTTCATGTCGTCGATGAGCTTGAGCGCGGGCACCTGGATGCCGTGCTTCTGGCAGGTGTTCCACACGAACTGGGCCACCGCGGGGCGGTACTGCCCGAGCTCCTCGATGGACATATCCCGACACCGGTAGAACCACCGGTTCGAGAGGTCCATGAGCCAGGGGGAGATGAACCACAGGAGGGCGTTGATGCCCACCGTGAGCGCGATGGCCACGAGGAGCCCGAGCACCGGGCCGAGCGCCCCGCTCGCCGCCTCGCTGAGCGCCATGATCATGAACGGCGACACGAGGACGAAGACGAACAGGCTCATGAT
>CANMAT010000153.1 GCA_947494865.1 Deltaproteobacteria bacterium | reverse complement strand
GCGACGCGAGGCTCCTGACGACCGTCGCGTGGCCCCTCGCGGCGGCCGGCGTCGCGGGCTACGCGGGCGCGGGCGCGCTGTACTTCATGGCCTCGCGCGAGTCGGCGCAGGAGGCCAACGGTGAGGGAGAGCTCGCCGTCACCAACCCCTTCTCGCTCGGGAGCGCGCTGAAGTTCGCGCTGCTCTTCACGGCCATCCTCGTGGCGAGCCGCGCGTCGGCGCACTACCTCGGCCGCGCGGGCACCTACCTCGCCGCGGTGGTCTCGGGCACCACGGACGTCGACGCGATCACGCTGTCGATCGCGGGCATGCACCGGCAAGGCGGCATCGACGCCGCGACCGCGGCCAACGCCATCGTACTCGCCGCCGCGACGAACACGCTCGTGAAGGTCGGGATGGTCGTCGCCCTCGGCGGCCGCAGGCTCGCGGTGCGGGTCGGCCCGGCGCTCGGCGGCGCGGTGCTGGTCGGCGGGCTCGTGCGCGCCCTGGTGTGAAGTCGTCGCTCAGCCGCCCTTGCGCTTCGGGCTCTTCGACGGCTTCGCCCACGCGCACGGCCACGCCGCCACGCGAGCGAAGCGGGAGTCGTACCGCGGGCGTGGACAGAACCCCCATTGCGCGCGTTGATGGCGCACGAGTGCCTGTGGGCGCTTGACGCTGCGGGCCATTGGAGGTCCTCTCCGATCGGCGCGATGCGTTGGGTGTCTTATCCCCAATCGACTCCGTGGGACCATCCACCTGCGTCACTCAGGAGCTCTCCGCTCCATCGATGGGTTCGATCAACCCGGGGCCGCTCGCGGCCAATCCGCGCGCTGACGACTGATACCCACCAACGTCGCCTCACTCCAGGCTCTCGCGCAACGCCTACAGCTCGCTCAGACGGTTCTCGTCGGGCTCGGGATAGGACATCCGCAGCCCTCGGAACACCTCGAGGATGATCTCCGCCACGATCAACTTCCTCCTGTCGCGGCGGAAGCCGAGCTGACGCGAGTTACGGCGCGTCGACGAAACTCTGGTGCGCTGCGCGCACGCGCAAACTCAGGCGCGGTACACGCGCACCTGACCGCTCTCGGTGCCCACGTACACGCACCGCTCGTCGTGCGAGAGGCCGAGCGCCGTGACGCTTCCCCGGAGCGCCTCGCTCACCCGCCACGCGCGACGCTCGCCCCGGTCGATCACGTAGACGAAGCCGCTCGTGAGCGCCACCGCCACGCGCGACGCACCCATCGCGCTCGCCGTGACCGCGCCGACGCTCCGGGTCTGCATGCGCCACACCGCGCGCAGGCCGTCGGCCACGTCGTGAAACACCGCGGCCATCTCCCCGTCGCCGCTCGCTTCGAAGATCACGAGCCACTGGCCTCCGCGCATCAAGCCGTCGAAGCGCGCGAGCGTGAGGTCGCCGCCCGCGCGGGGAGCGGTCTCGAGCGTTGCGAAGCGCGCGACATCGACCGCCGTGAGCGCGCCGTCGGGCCGCGCGGCGATCAGACGAGACCCGTCGTCGCTCACCGCGATGGCGCCGAGGCCGTCGAAGGCGAGGTGCGCGGGCGTGCACTCGACGCCCTCTTCGAGGCTCCACGCCGTGAGCCGCGGGGCGTAGCCGTGGGTCACCGCGTAGAGGGTGCGAGCGTCGGGCGCGAAGGCCAACGCGACGAAGCCCTCGGCGTCGCCTTCGAGCACCCACGCGACCTCTCCCGTGACCGCGTCACACACCCGAATGGTGCGGTCGTTGGCGGCGGTAGCGACGGTGCGTCCGTCGATCGAAGCCGCGATGGCGAGCACCGCGCCGGCGTGTCCGCTCGTGTGGAGCTCGACGCGCTCGTCGCGCGCGAGGTCGTGCCACCCGAGCACGCCCGACGCGTGGGCGAGGCGCGCTCCGTCGGGCGATAGTCGCGCGAGGTGGGGGCTCCAGGCGTAGTCGCGCGGGCGCACGGGCGCGTCGTGGCGCACCGCGAAGGCGATGGGGCCGTCGAGCAGCGCGGCGCGGCCCGTTCGGTCGACGGCGACGATCTCGGCGCGCGTCGAGGCGCCCGTCCACCGACCGAGCTCGATCATCGAGGGGAGCCCGAAGCAGCGCACCTCGCCCTGCGACGCGCACCAGAGCGTGGTGCGGTCGTCGGAGAAGACCATGTGCGGCGCCGTGAACGCGTAGCGCGCGTCGGTGGAGGCCACCACCGAGAGCGACGGCGGCGCTTCGAACACGAAGATGCGTCGGGTGACATCGTTCCACGAGGCGATGAGCGCGCCGTCGCCCGACACCGCGTAGGTGTTGGCGCCCTGAAGCATCTGCGGCCGGAGGCTCCCCTCGCGGGTCACAACCTCGGCGTCGCCGGGGTGCTCCCGGTCGAACACCACGCGCGTACACGCGTCGCGCGACGCGGCCATCACGTGCTCGCCGAAGGGGACGGGCTGCTCCTCCCACAGCGCGCCCGTGTCGAGGTCGAGCACCATGAGCTCGTTGCGATCGACGCCGCGCACGGCGACCACCACCTGATCGTCGCGGTCGGCCCGCCACACGCGCGCGCTCCGCAGCTGGCCCGCGCTCGACACCACAACGGTCTTCTCGCGAACGCCCGACGTGGGGTTCCACACCTCGAGCAGCACGCGATCGCCGCGCTCGCCGAGGACGTAGAGACACTCGGGGTCGCGCCCCAGGAGCACCTGCGCGCGCTGGAGATCGGGCCTCGCGCGCTCACCGCCCCACACCGCTACGAGGTTGGACTGCACGCGCGAGGGCTCCGTTCACTCCCAGTACGAGAGGGCTTCGCGCGGGGGCTCGTGGAGGGCCGCCGACGCCTCGCGGTGGCGCTGCCACTGGGCGACGAGCGCGATCACGACGGAGAGCGCGACGAGCGAGGCGCCGCGCGTCGCCACGGGGTCGTGGCGCAGCCCCACAGCGGTCGCCGCGAGCGCGCCGAGGGCGCCCGCGAGCTGGTACGTCCAGCGGCGCAGCAGCACGCCCGCGACGCCCGCCGCGATCGACGCGACGAGCCATGGGAGCAGCTGCTGTGAGTCGTTGTGAAGGCTCACGTGGGCCACGAGGAGCAGCGGGGCGAAGACGCCCAGTTCGAACCAGGCCGCGCCGTCGACGCCGCCGCGCTGGAGCCACGGTCGCCACCGCGCCCCCGTGGCCGTGATCACCGCGATGGCCACAGTTTGGGCCACGAGCGTAATGCCCCGCGGCGCGGCGTCTTCGGGCATCGCGAAGACCAGCGCCGAAAGCACGGCGACCGACACACACGCGCCCGGCGCCGACCAGGCGGGGCCGTTGCGCCGGGCGCGCGTGAGCAGCGCCGTGAATGCCGCGACCGTGAGCGAGGCTGCGAGAAAGAGCGTCGCGCTCGTGCGGTTGGCCTGCGCGAGGGTGTAGGCGCCCGCGAGGTCGCGATCGCGACCGGCGACGCCGAGTACGCCGCGCCACGCGAAGTCGACGGCGAACATCGTGATCGCGCCGACGTAGGGCACGACGCCGGCGGTGAGAATCGACGCGGGCACCCTCCCCCAGCCGCGGTCGCGCGCGAGCCATCCGAGGCCGCCGAAGGAGAGCGCCGCGAGCGCCGACAGGGCCAGCAGCAGGGGCTCGCTGAGCGCGCTCATCTGCGCGAGGAGCGTGAAGCCCGGGACGAGCACCGCGACGGCCGCGGCGATGCCCTGCACGACGGCCGTCCATCGGAGGTCGGGCACGTTGACGTCGCCGGGGTTGGCGCCGCTGCGCGCGAGCGCGAGCACGGCCTCCATCTGATCGTGGGTGAGCACGCCCCGTCGAACGGCTTCGGCGAGGTGACCTTCGTGGAGGGGACCGTTCGCGCGCATAGGGCTCGAGCGTACGACCCCGCGCGCGCCGTGTCAGGAGCGATGAAGGGGGCGCTACTCCGCCGCGCGGACGCCGCCGAACATGGGCGGGTCGATGATGAAGAGCTCGACGCGGCGGTTGCGCGCGCGGGCCTCGTCGGTCTGCGCCGAGTCGATGGGGCGGCCCTCGCCGTAGTAGCCGTAGGTGAGCTTGTCGGCGGGCACGCCGCGCGACACGAGCATGGCGCCCACGCGCCGCACGCGGCGCTGCGAGAGCGACAGGTTGCTGCTGGCCTCGCCGTTGTCGTCGGTGTGACCGTCGAGGCGCACGCGGCGGATCCAGGCGTACTGCGGGTTCGCGAGGAGCTGCGCGATCTGCTCGATGGTGGCCGACGACTCGTTGACCACGGTGTCTTCGCCGGTCGAGAAGTTGATGGCGAAGCCGTTGCGAATGCGAATCTGGTTGCCCACCACCTCGATGGCCGCGGTGTCTTCCGCGCAGCCGTCGTCGTCGGCGATGCCGTTGCGCGTCTCGCCCTCGTTGGGGCAGCGGTCGCGCTGGTCGGGGATGCCGTCGCCGTCGGCGTCGCGCGTCGCGGCCGCGAAGGCCGCGCGGTCGCCGGCGCCCTGCTGCCGCGCCGAGGCGAGGCGGGCCACCTGCTCGGCGCAGGCGCCGGGGTTCTGCTGCAGGAGCGCGAGGGCCTCGTCGGCGTGGGTGTCTTGCGCGGCGGCGGCGTTCGCGTGGGTCATGCGGCCGAGGCGCGCCAGCGTGTCGAAGGTGAAGTACGCCCGCATGAGGTGGGTGCGGCGCGAGAGCCAGTTCTGGGCGCGCGTGTCGAGGGTGCCCAGGTAGTCCGGCGAGTTCTGCCGGAGCTGGTCGAGGTAGCGCTGCGCGGGGCCCGCGCGGCGGTTCCAGAGGGCGAGCTGCGTGAGGTAGAAGCGCGCGTTGGGGGCGTGCTCGCTCGCCGCGTGGTCGCTCACCACGCCCGTGAGGTCGCGCTCGGCGTTGGCGGCGGCGCCCGTCCACGCGTTGGCCACGCCGAGCCACACGCGGCCTCGCGGCGCGTCGGCCTCGGCGAGCTGGTAGAAGGTCTGCGTGGAGCCTTCGAAGTCGCACGAGAAGAGCTGCGCGAGGCCCTTGAACTCCATGGCCCCGACGGAGTGCGGGCCGCCCGGGGGCACCTCGCCGGCGACCTGCACCGCGCGGGTGTAGTTGCCGAGTTCAAAGGCGATCTGCGCGAGGCCCGCGCGCGCCTCGGCGCCCGTCGGGTCTTGCGGCGGCAGGGCCTCGACGAGGGCCTCGAGGTTCTCCTGCGCGGCGTTCCACTCTTGCCGCGCGAGGGCCTCGCGGGCCCGCTGCAGCTGCTCTTGATAGAACGCGTTGTTCTGCTGCGTGAGCACCACCGCGGTCTCGGTGCGCGGCGGCGTCGACGAGCACGACCAGAGCGCGAGCGCGCCCGCGACCGTGGCGCCCGCGGCGCCGAGGGCCTTCGCCGACAGGCTCACGGCGTCCCCGCGCGCTGCACGTTCTGGGTCTCGTTGGAGACGGCGCCCTGCTGCCGGAGGGCCTCCATGTCGCGGGCCATCTGCTGCGCCGACTCGAGCTCGTGCTGCCAGTCGGTCTCGTCGGGGCGGAGCGCCATGGCGCGCGTGATGTCGACCACCGCCTGCGTGTAGCGCCCGAGGTACTCGCGCGTGAGGCCGCGGTTGTAGAACGCCTCGCCGATGCGCTCGGCCTCGTTGGGGGGCACCGCCGCGCCGGCCTGGCCGTACTGCCCGATCACCGCGGTGAAGAGGGGCTCGGCGCCCTCGAGGTTGCCGCCCTGCACGAGGTCGAAGCCCTGGCGGCAGCGCGCGTCGCCGTTGCAGTCTTCGAAGTCGACGTTCACCTGCTCCTGCCACGGGAGGATCACGCGCGCGAAGCGCTCGAGGTTGACGCCGCGCGCCTGCGCCGTGAGGGCGTCGGGGTTGATGAAATCGGGGGTGCGGTTCTCATACGAGCTCGCGATGCCCGTGGTGGTGGTCTGCTGCGCGAACTCGTACATCTGGTCGAAGATGACGGCGCCGTTCTGGCCGTGCGTCACCTGAAACTGCACGCGCGAGATGCCCGTGCCCACGCGGCGCAGGTCGGTGCAGGGGTACGAGTCGGTGCGGTACTGGGGCACGCCGTTGACGGTGCCGTTCTGCACCTGGCGGGTGCACGTGCGGTTGTTGCGCTCCATCGTCTCGCCGTAGTCGTTGGCGAGCACGGCGCCGGTGATGACCACGCCGCCGCCCGCGGGCACGAGGTGAATCGATCGGTTGAGGCTGTTCACGATGCGGCCCTGGAGGGCCGTCGAGAACTCGGCCGCGGCGGGGAGGTGCGCGGGGTTGGGCGCCGCGATGGGGCCCACGGTCATCGTGTTGCCCACGGCGGCCGCGTTGAGCATCGCGGGGCGAACGACGTTGAAGGTGGCGGTGCGCGCGCACGCGGTGGAGGCGCCGAACGCGCACAGAAGAAGGCCAATCGCGAGGGAGCGGTTCATGACGGTGGAGATCCTCTGCGGTGGAGAGAGCTCAGCGCCGCCTCACCCGACGGCGCCAGTCACAGGACGTGACGTCGGGGGTATATACGAACCCCTTCGCACTCTCTTCACACCGCCGAGACACCTTCCGTCAAGGCCTCTCACGCGTGACGCTCACTCTTCGCCGGTGCCCTCGTCGGTGCCGTCGGAGACCTCCGGCGGCACCTCGGTGATGCCCTTGCTCGCGTAGTAGTCACGGGCGCGCTGCACCATCGTGCGAAACACCTTGCGCATCTCGGCGCGGGTCGCCTCGGGCTCGCCGTTGGCCACCAGCGCGTCGGCCACCGACTCGAGCGTCGAGAGGGCCTCGCGGCGCGGCTCCTTGCGCAGCTTGCCGTAGATCGAAGGCTCGCGCGGGTGGAGCAGCACGCGACCGAGCTTGAGCATCCACGCGTTGCGCCACCACAGGGCCTTGGCCTGCGACCACGTGCCGTCGAGCGCGACGATGCCCTCGAGGCGCGGGCGGTGGAGGGGTTCGCCGTCGCGGTCGAGCACCACCCACGGCTGCTTCGAGAGTTCTGGCGCGAGGGGGCGCTTGAGCGAGTGGGGGTAGAGCACCGCCCAGCGCTTGGGGTCGGCGCGCTCGTCGTCGAGGCAGTGCTGAAACGACGCCCACGAGAGGCCCACGCGCACCTCGCACGCGTCGGGGAGCATGGCGCGCAGGAGGGTGGCGGTGCCCAGGTCGCGATCCTGCTCGCGGGGGTGCTGGAGCACGAGGACGCGCGTGCGCACGTCGAAGGCCGTGACGCGGTCGCAGACGCAGAAGGCCGAGGGCTTGTCGCAGCGCTCGCAGCGCGCGGAGGGGTCGGTCATAAGGCCGCGGACTATCGGCGGGTGCGCCCCGCCGCGCAAGCGCCGTTGGTGCTCTGCGCGCGCGAGGCGCTGCGCAGACCGTGACCATCGAGCACGACGGCGAGCCCATCGAGGCGCGCCTCGGAGAGCCCGTGGCGCTCTCGCTCGCGGCCGCGGGGCGCCTCAGCCTCGCGCGCAGCCCGAAGTATCACCGCCCGCGCGGCGCGTCGTGCATGCGCGGCGCGTGCGACGGCTGCCTCGTGCGGGTGGGCGACACGCCGGGCGTGATGGCCTGCCGCGTGGGGGCCGCCAGCGGGATGAAGGTCACCTCGCAGAACGCCTTTCCGACGGCGGGCGTCGACGTGTTCGGGGTCACCGACTGGTTCTTTCCGAAGCACATGGACCACCACCGGCTCATGGTGGGCTTCGGCGACGCCATCAATCGCACCATGCAGTCCTTCGCGCGCCGCATGGCGGGCCTCGGCACGCTGCCCGAGAGCCCCGGCGGGGTCGTCGCGCACGCCGAGGTGAGCGTCGACGTGCTTGTCGTGGGCGCGGGCAGCGCGGGTTGCGCCGCGGCCGACACGCTCGCCGCGCGGGGCCTCTCGGTGCTCCTGGTCGACGAGGAGCCCGCCGCGGGCGGGAGCCGCCGCGATCGCGTCGACGACGCGGGCCCCTTCCCCGCGCCCGCGGGCGCGGTGCG
>CANMAT010000152.1 GCA_947494865.1 Deltaproteobacteria bacterium | reverse complement strand
GGTGATGGCGCTGCGCGAGATCGAGCGGGGCGCGCCCGTGGGCTACGCGGGCCGCTGGCGCGCGGCGCGGCGGTCGACCATCGCCACCATCCCCATCGGGTACGCCGACGGGTTCTTTCGCAGGCTCTCGTCCGAGGCCGAGGTGCTCGTGCGCGGCGCCCGGGCGCCCGTGGTGGGCAACGTCTCGATGGACCTCTGCACGATCGATGTCACCGACATCGCGAAGCGCCACGGCGTCACCGTGGGCGACGAGGTGGTGCTCCTCGGCGCGCAGAAGGGCCCCGCGGGCTTCGACACGATCCGCGCCGAAGAGATCGCCGCGCGCGTCGGCACCATCGCCTACGAGGTGCTCACGGCCGTCTCGCGCCGCGTGCCGCGCCTCTACGTGAACGGAGCGTCCCTCTGATGCCCGATGAGCCGCCGCCGCGCCCCGCGTGGGCGCGCGCGCTCGACCCCGCCCGCGCCTTCGTCGAAGAGGTGGGCACCCTCGGCGACCTCGCACTCAAAACCTTCGTGTGGGCCCTGCGCCCGCCGTATCGCTTCAACGTCATGGTCGCCCAGCTCGAGTTCGTGGGCGTGCAGTCGGTCTTCCTCGTGGGGCTCGTGGGCCTCTTCACGGGCATGGTGTTCGCGGTGCAGACCATCTACGGCTTTCGGCGCTTTGGCGCCGAGAACATGGTGGGCGGCGTCGTGTCGCTCACCCTCTCGCGCGAGATGGCGCCGGTGCTCACGGCCATCATGGTGGCGGCCCGCGCGGGCTCGGGCATGGCCGCCGAGCTCGGCAACATGCGCGCGTCGGAGCAGATCGACGCCCTCGAGACCATGGCCGTCAACCCGGTGCAGTACCTCGTGGTGCCGCGCGTGTTCGCGGGCCTCGTCATGGTGCCCGTGCTGTCGCTCTTGTTCTTTCTCGTGGGCCTCGGCGGCGCGTGGATCGTGGGCGTCTACGGCCTCTCGCTCGACCCTGGCATCTTCGCCGATCGCATTCGCACGATGCTCGAGCCCGGCGACCTCACGCAGGGGCTCGTCAAGTCGCTGGTGTTCGGCTTCTCCGTCGCGCTCATCGCGTGCAGGCACGGGTTCTACGCCTCCGGCGGCGCCGTGGGCGTGGGCCAGGCCACCACGCGCGCCGTGGTGTGGTCCGTCGTCGGGGTCTTCGTGCTCGACTACGCCATCACCTCGATTCTCACCCCCGTAGGCTGACGCTGCGATGGCGACCGAAGAGCCCCACGTCAAGGTCGAGAAGCTGGTGAAGGTCTACGGCGACCGCACGGTGCTCCACGGCGTCGACGTCACCATCGACCGCGCCGACACGCTGGTGTTCATCGGCGGATCGGGCGCGGGCAAGAGCACCCTCGTGCGACACCTCATCGCGCTCGAGCGCCCCACGAGCGGGCGCATCGTGGTCGACGGCGTCGACATCGCGTCGCTCAACGACGTAGAGCTCAACAAGGCCCGCCGCCGCTTCGGCATGGTGTTTCAGAAGTACGCGCTCTTCGACTCGATGACCAACTTCGACAACGTGGCCTTCCCCCTCCGCGAGCAGACGAAGCTCTCGGAGAGAGACATCCGCGAGCGCGCCATGGCCAAGCTCAAAGACCTCGGCGTCGAGCACGCGGCGAAGCTCACCCCGGCGCAGATCTCGGGCGGCATGGCCAAGCGCGTGGGCATCGCGCGGGCCCTGGTGATGGAGCCCGAGCTGCTCATCTACGACGAGCCCACCTCGGGCCTCGACCCCGTCACGTCGCGCACCGTCGACGACCTCATCGAAGAGATGCGCGAGAAGTTCGGCGTCACGTCGGTGGTGATCACCCACGACATGGTGAGCGCCTTCGACATCGCCGACCAGATCGCGATGCTCATCCGCGGCCGCGTGGTGGCGCAAGGCACCCCCGCCGAGGTGCTCGCCGTCGACAACGAAGACGTGCAGAAATTCATCCGCGCGAGCGGCGTCGAGGCCTCGCGCCTCGCCACGCGCAGGCCCCGCAAAGACTCGCGCGCGCTCGCCGCCGTGGCCCGCGCCCGCGCCCCCCGCGGCGGGTGATTGCTGCGGCGCAACAAGGCCTGTCTTGACATCGCGGCGCGGGGACAGAGAATCCCCGCCGCTCGACCCTCCATCGCCGCGCAGCGTTCACGGCGCGCGGCGCGCTCGAGAAGAAGAAAGCGAGAGATCCCATGACGAAGCCTGAGGTGTTCATCTGCAGCGCGGTGCGCACGCCCATCGGAGCGTTTCAAGGCGCGCTCGCCGACGTGCCCGCCACGCGCCTCGGCGCGACGGTGATCCGCGCGGCCCTCGAGCGCGCGAAGCTCGCCGGCGCCGACGTGGGCGAGGTGTACATGGGCAACGTGCTCACCGCGGGCGAGGGCCAGGCCCCGGCGCGCCAGGCGTCGCTCTACGCCGAAGTGCCCAACACGGTGCCCTGCACCACCGTGAGCAAGGTGTGCGGCTCGGGCCTGCAGTCGGTGGTGCTCGGCGCGCGCAGCATTCTGCTCGGCGACGCCGACGTGGTGGTGGCCGGCGGCATGGAGAGCATGTCGAACGTGCCGTACTACCTCCAGACCGCGCGCAAGGGCTTTCGCATGGGCAATCAGACCGTGATCGACGGCATGATTCACGACGGGTTGTGGGACCCGTACAAGAACTTTCACATGGGCAACGCGGGCGAGATCTGCGCCAAGGAGAAGGGCTTCTCCCGCGACGCACAAGACGCCTTCGCGAAGGAGAGCTACCGCCGCGCGCTCGCCGCGCAGGCCGAGGGTCGCTTCGCGGCGGAGATGGTCAACGTGGTGGTCGCGGGCCGCAAGGGCGACGTCACGGTGAGCGCCGACGAGGAGCCCGCGAAGGGCGACCCCGAGAAGATGGGCGCGCTCAAGCCCGCGTTCGACAAGGCGGGCACCATCACGGCCGCCAACGCGAGCAAGATCAACGACGGCGCGTCGGCCCTCGTGCTCGCCTCGGGCGAGGCCGTCAAGCGTCACGGGCTCACGCCCATCGCCCGCGTGGTGGGCTACGGCGCGGCCGCGCAGGCGCCCGAGTGGTTCACCACGGCGCCCGCCAAGGCCATCGGCGTCACCCTCGCCCGCCTCGGTCTCTCGGTGGGCGACATCGACCTCTGGGAGGTCAACGAGGCCTTCGCCGTGGTGGCCCTCGCCGTGGCGCAAGAGGCCGGCCTCGACCTCGCGAAGGTGAACGTCAACGGCGGCGCCGTGGCGCTCGGTCACCCCATCGGCGCGTCGGGCGCGCGCATCCTCACCACGCTCGTGCACGCGATGGCGGCGCGCGGCGCGAAGCGCGGCCTCGCCACGCTGTGCATCGGCGGCGGCGAGGCCGTGGCCGTCGTCGTCGAGCGCTGAACGTAGAGCGTTCTCAAATGCAGCGAGGGCGCCGCGGCGGAGAGTTCCGTCGGGCGCCCTCGTCGCGTTTCGAAGGGGTGTGCGGGGTCAGCGAATGTCGCTGTAGTCGGGGTGCGCGCCAAACTCGAAGCCCACGCCGGCGATGTAGAGCACGCCCTCGGCGTTGAAGTTGTAGAGGGCCGTGATCTCGGGCTGAATCGAGAAGGTGTTCGCCACGCGGATGTTGAACCCGACGCCGAGGCGACCCGCGAAGCCGCCCGTGCTGTACGCCGTGCGGCTCGAGCTCGACGACGAGGTCGAGTCGCCTGCGAAGTACACGCCGTACGAGATGCCGGGCGTAGCGATGATCGAGAAGTTTTGCGTGAGGTTGAAGCCGAGAATCACCGGCGCGTGGAGCCACAGGAGGCCCACGTTCACGTCGCTCACGCCCGCGTAGATGCCCTGGATCGACGGGTCGACGGCGAGGTCGAAGGACCCGCGCACGAGGTTGATCTTCACGTCGGCGCCCACCGACGTGAGGTTGGGCACGCGCAGGCCGAGGTCGACGTTGTCGGCGAGGCCGATACGAAACTGGTAGGTGGGCAGCGTGGGCACGAAGCCCGACGCGCCGCTCGTGGTGGCGCCGAGGCCCTCGACCGCGACGGTCTGCTGGATCTGCCCGCGGGGGATGGTGCGCGCGGTGCCGTAGATGCTCGGCGAGGGGCAGCCCGTGAGGGCGAGCGCGGCGACGGCGCCGACGAGGGCGAGGCGACGAGCGTGAGGGGCGTTCGAGATCATGGGAAGTCTCCGTGTACGAATCGTGGGAATGGAGACATATGTACGTGCGTTTGGGCGCGAATATCCAGCGGGAGATTCACCAGACTCTGCACGTCGGGGGCAGAGGAGGGCCTTGACGGGCGCGCGGGCTGTGGTCTACGCGCCCGAGCATGAGCGAGATCAAGGTGTTGGGTGTGCTGGGCGCGGGTCAGATGGGCAGCGGCATCGCGCAGGTCGCCGCGGCCTCGGGGCTTACGGTGAAGCTGGCCGACGCGTCGCTCGAGCTCGCCGCGAAGGCGAAGGCGAAGATCGTCGGCGGTCTCCAGAAGCTCGTCGAGAAGTCGAAGGTCACGGCCGAAGACGCGGCGGCCACCGGCGAGCGCATCGTGCCCGTCGGCGCCATCGCCGACCTCGCCGACTGCGACCTCGTGGTCGAAGCCGCCACCGAGAACGTCGAGGTGAAGCTCGCGCTCTTCAAGCAGCTCGACGCCGCGGTGAAGCCCGAGGCCGTGCTCGCCACGAACACCAGCTCGATCTCCATCACCCGCATCGCGGCGGTCACGAAGCGCCCGTCGCAGGTCGTGGGCCTGCACTTCTTCAATCCCGTTCCGCTCATGAAGCTCGTCGAGGTGATTCGCGCGCTCCAGACCGGCGACGACACCTACGAGGCCGTGAAGGGCGTCGTGGCGCGCCTCAACAAGACGGCGGTCACCGCGAAGGACAGCCCCGGCTTTCTCGTGAACCGCATTCTCATGCCCCTCCTGCTCGAGGCGGTGTTCGCCCTGGAGCAGGGCCTCGGCTCGGCGCAAGACATCGACACCGCCGCGAAGCTCGGGCTGAACCACCCCATGGGGCCCCTCGAGCTGTCAGACTTCATCGGCCTCGACACGGTGCTCGCGATCGCCGACGTGCTGCAGCGCGAGACCGGCGACGACAAGTACCGCGCGCCGGTGCTGCTGCGAAACTACGTGGCCGCGGGCTGGGTGGGCCGCAAGGCCGGCCGCGGCTTCTACACCTACGACAAGAAGTGAGCGACGCGATGACCATCGAGACCTCGTACGAGACCCTGCGCGTGGCGGTCGACGGCCCCGTGGCCGTGGTGACCGTGAACCGCCCCGAGAAGCTCAACGCCCTCAACGAGCGCGTGCTCGACGACGCCGCCGCGGCCTTCACCGCCCTCGGCCTCACGGGCGCCGTGCGCGCCGCGGTGCTCACCGGCGCGGGCGACAAGGCCTTCGTAGCAGGCGCCGACATCGCCGCGATGGCCACCATGACCAGCGAAGAGGCCGCGCGCTTCGCACGCAAGGGCCACACGCTCGGCGAGCTCATGGCGGGCCTCGCGTTCCCGGTGATCGCGGCGGTCAACGGCTTCGCGCTGGGCGGCGGCACCGAGCTCGCGCTCATGTGCGACCTCATCTACGCCAGCGAGAGGGCGCGCTTCGGCCAGCCCGAGGTGGGCCTCGGCGTGATCCCGGGCTTCGGCGGAACACAGCGCCTCGCGCGCCGCGTGGGCGTGGGCAAGGCCCGCGAGATGGTGCTCCTCGGCGCCACCCTCGACGCCGCCGAGGCCGAGAAGATCGGCCTCGCCGACCGCGTCTTCGCCCACGACGCGCTCATGACCGAGGCGCGCGCCGCGGCCGACAAGATCGCGAAGCACGCGCCCCTCGCCGTGGCCCACGCCAAGCGCGTGCTCCACGTCGGCGAGAACGTGCCCATGGGCGTCGCCAAGGAGCTCGAGATTCAGGCCTTCGCGCTCTGCTTCGCCACCGAAGACCAGAAGTCGGGGATGAAGACTTTCGTCGAAAATCCCAGAGCTCCAAGGGTGTTCGTGGGGCGCTGAGATTTTTTGTTGACGCGAGGGAGGGGCTGACTTACAACGCAACTCCCTCGCGGCACTGAGTGAGAACGAAGTGTCCAAGTGGGGTGGTAGTTAAGTTGGTTATAACGCCGGCCTGTCACGCCGGAGGCCGCGGGTTCAAGTCCCGTCCACCCCGCTAGAAGACAAGCGCCTCGGAGTCGAAAGATTCCGGGGCGTTCGTCATTTTGGCCTCGGCACACGGCCCTGGCGCTACGACGCTCAGGGCATCGACGACGGCTTCGCGAGCGGGTGCGCGGCGTCGTAGATCTTCATGATGTGATCCATCGACACGTGCGTGTACCGCTGCGTGGTCGAGAGGCTCGCGTGGCCGAGCAGCTCTTGAATCATGCGCAGGTCGGCGCCCGCGTCGAGCAGGTGCGTGGCGCACGCGTGGCGGAGCTGGTGCGGGTGCACGCCCGGTGATCCCGTGGCGAGCTCGCCGTACTCGGCCACCAGGTACTGCACCTGACGCACGGTGATGCGCTTGCCCCCTCGCCCGATAAACACCGCCTTCGGATCGAGGAAGCCCGTGCGCGGGTCGGCCATGCGAGGCCTCAGCGCGAGCCACGCCGCGTAGGCCGCCAGCGTCGGCGCCCCGAGCGGAACCACCCGCTCCTTCGACCCTTTACCGAGCACGCGCGCCGTGCTCACGCCTGCGCTCACCTCGTCGACGTCGAGGCCCACGGCCTCGCTCACGCGCAGCCCCGAGCCGTAGATGAGCTCGAGCATCAGGCGGTCGCGCGCGATGAGCACGGCGCGGCGGTCGTCGAGGTCTTTGCGCTTCGAGGCGCTGCGGCGCTCGCCGGGCGCGTCCATGAGCCGCCCGGCGTCGGGCACCGAGAGGGTGTCGGGGAGCTTCTTGCGAATCTTCGGCGCGCGCAGCGTCGCGGTGGGATCTTCGTCGACGCGCCCCACGTGCCGCGCCCAACGAAAGAACGCCCGCACCGACGACACGTTGCGCGAGAGCGTGGCCGTGCCGCGGCGCTTCGATCGCTCCGAGAGCCACGCGCGCAGCACCAGGAGCGTAACGTGCGTGAGGGTGGCGTCGGCGCCCGCGCGGCCGCGTACGAAGTCCGCGAGCGCGTCGAGGTCGCGGAGGTAGTGCTCCACCGTGCGCGGCGAGGCCCGCTGCTCGTGCGTGAGGTAGGTGCGAAAGTCTTCGAGGTGCGCTGCGAGGCGGCGGGCTTCCACGGGCGCGTAGCATGCGGCCAGGGCGCGTCGGCGCGCGAGTAAACGGCGGCCGCGCTCAGTGCACCGCGGCGGTGAGGAAGAAGGCCACGTACGCCACCACCACGAGCGCCGTGAGCGCCGCGAAGATGGCCGAGAGAATTGTGGTGATCATGCCGATGAGGCGCAGGTTGCGGTGCTCCTGCGGGGGCTGCACGCCCACGGCGGCGTAGCCCTCGGCGATGCGCGACGCCTGGTACCAGGCGAGCGGGCCGAGCACCCACATGAAGCCCACGAACCACCCGATGGCCACCACGATGGTCCACGTGCGGGTCTCGCCCGCGAGGCGCGCGAGCTCGGCGGCGCGCGGGTCGTAGCCGTAGCTCTGCGGCCCCGCAGCGGGCGCCGCGAAGGCCGTCGGGGCGCTCGAAGGGTGCTGCGGATACGGGTTGTGCTGATAGGGGTCTTGCATCGCGTGGCTCCTCCCGTTGAATCGCCGCCGCGCCAACGCGCGCACGCGGCGAGAAGTTTCACCCGGCCGCGCACACCGCCGAGGCCGCGGTCTCTGCGAGGCCCTCGCGGGCCACCACGGCGACGGCCTCGACGCCCGCCGTCACCGCGGGGAGCCACGCGTCGAAATGTTCGAGCGCGCGCGCGGCCATGAGCTCGTACTTGTCGCGCTTGGCGGGGCGCTTCTTCGTACCCGGCGGCGGCTCCCACGGGGCCACGTGCGCCCAGG
>CANMAT010000151.1 GCA_947494865.1 Deltaproteobacteria bacterium | reverse complement strand
GTGAGGCCCGTGAGCGCGGGCGGGTGATAGAACATGCTCGCCACCGTGACGAGGCCCGGAAACTCGACGCCGCCAGCGCCTCCGACGAGGGGTGCCTCGACCACGTCGAGGTCGGCGTAGGGGTACGGCCCGAAGCGCCGTTCGAACACCGCGAGCGCCCCCGCAGCGGCGTCGAGCACGCGCTCTCCGTTGGCGCGATCGCCCGCGAGAAAGAGCGAGCGCACCTCGACGTCGCCCACGCGCCGCGTGGCCACCTGGAGGGCGCCGCCCATCATCACGCAGAAGTCGCGCACGCCCACCGCGCCCACCTCGGTGCGCCGTCGACCGTTGGCCACGGTGCTCCCGAGCGTGACGCCCGTCGTGGCCACCACGTGGCCCGCGGGCGCGTCGATCAGCGCGTGCACGTTGGCCAGGTCGTCGGAGCCGAGGTCGCCCAGGGAGCCGCCGTCGTCGCGCTCCCAGCGGGCGTTTACGCGGCGCGCGAGCACGGGGTAGAGGTTGGCGAGGCTCACGATGCCTTCGCCCACCGAGAGCAGCCCGTAGTCGCCGCCGCCCTCGCTCGCGCCCAGCATCGAGAGCGACTCCATGCCCTGCGCGAAGATGTTCGTGCGGGCGCTGTCGATCTCGGGCAGCGTCGCCGCGAGCTCGATCACCACGCGGAGCCGACCGCCCGGCGCGATGGGCGCGCGCGGTCGCACGACGATCACCGACGGAGACTCTTGCGTCACGGCGCACCCGTCGCCCGCGCACGACCCGCGTACGAAGCGCACCGGTGGATTCACCACCGCGGCGCGCCCGTGGCCCTCCGCGGCGGGGCGCACGGCGTTGGCGTACACGCGCAGCACCACGTCGCGCATCGGGGCGCGCTCGGTGTTGGTGAACCACACCTCTTCGCGCACGGTGACGTTGCGCGGCGCGGCGTCGAAGGCGAGCTGAATGTCGTAGAGCGGGAGCACATCGAGGCGCTCGACGCGGGCCGCGCGGGCGAGCTCGGCGCGGGCCGCGGGCCGCAGCGAGGCCATCCACGGCGTAGGGTCGTAGAAGGGCGCTGGGGCCGGCTGGGCGCGCGCGAGGGGGCCCGCGAGGGTCGCGGCGGCGAGGAGGGCTGCGAGGGCGCTCGGGTGCTTCACGGTGGGGCATTGGTGCCCCGCGGTGGCCTCCGTGGCAAGCGCCGCCAGGGGCCGATGTTGTCACCGCGAAGTCATGGCACCGATTGGACGTGTTCCATCGGCCCGTGCGACAGGAGTGTCATGGGTCGACACCGAGGGCGTTGGGGCTTCACGCTGGTCGAGCTGATGATCGTTGTGGTCATTCTCGGCGTGCTCGCGGCCGTGTCGATCCCCGCGTACACGCGCTACGTGAAGCGGTCGAAGACCACCGAGGCGACGGGCAACATCTCGCGCATCTACCAGGGCCAGGTGGCCTACTACAACTCGTGGCCCACGGCGCGCTTCGTCAACCAGGCGACGTTTACGCCCGACAACACGCCGCGCGCCGCGAAGTACCCGCCCAACCTCGCCATCTGGACGAGCGACACCCTCTGGACGGCCATCGGCTTCGCCATCGACACCGGCCACTACTACGCCTACAGCTCGTTCTCGACGACCACCACGGGGCCCGGCGCGTACTTCTTCGCGCGCGCGATCGGCAACCTCGACGGCGACTCGCTCGAGTCGACCTTCACCATTCGCGGCGAGGTGATGGCCGAGGGTGAGGTGCAGCGCTTTCCGCTCGATATCGTGCGCGAGCTCGAGTGAGCGTCAGCCCTTCACGCTGCCCGCGGTGAGGCCCCCCACGAGGTGCCGCTGCACCGCGTAGAAGATGGCCATCACGGGCACCGACACGATCACGGCGCCCGCCGCGAATTTGCCCCACGCGGCGTTGTACTCGCCCACGAAGCGCTGCAGCGCCACGGGCAGCGTAAACGCCTCTTCGTGCGAGAGAAACGTGGCCGCGAGGATGAACTCGTTCCACGCCGACATGAACGCGAAGAGGCACGTGACGGCGATGGCCGGCCGCGCCGCGGGGAGCACCACCTTCACGAAGGCCTGCCAGCGCGTGGCGCCGTCGACCATGGCCGCCTCTTCGAGGTCGCGCGGAATGGCCTCGAAGGCCCCGCGGAGCTGAAACACCGCGAAGGGCAGCGCCGTGGTCGAGTACACGAGCACCAGGCCCGCGCGCGTGTCGAGGAGCCGCAGCGTGTCGAGGATGACGTACAGCGGCACCGCCGTGGCGACCCCCGGGAACATCTGCGTGGCGAGCAGCACGCGCATGCCCGCGCGCTCGCCCACGAAGCGAAAGCGCGCGAGCGCGAAGGCCGCCGGCGTCGCGATGACCACGCTCGTGACCGCCGTGGCCACCGAGACCACCACCGAGTTCAGGAGCTGGCGCGCGAAGAGCCAGTGGCCCGCCTGGTCGGTGCTGCCCACCACGGCGCGCGCGTTGTCGAGCGACACGGCGTCGGGCAGCGGGAGCGCGTGCGGCGAAGGGGTTCCCGACGGCGAGAGGGCGAGCGACACCACCCACAGCACGGGGTAGAGCGCGAAGGCCACCGCGAGCAAGAGCACCGCGTGCGAGAGGGCCTCGAGGTACCAGCGCGAGCGGGGGTTCATCACGCGGCCTCGGGGTTACGGCGTCGCGTGGCGAGCGCCAGGATGGCGAAGATGAGCACCGCGTACGCGGCCGCGTAGCCGTACTGCGCCTGACGGGTGAAGGCCCAGCGGTACGCCTCGCTCACGAGGATGTCGGTCTCACCGTCGGGCTCGCCGCCGGAGACGAGGAACACCACGTTGAACTGGTTGAACGTCCACACGGCGCCCATCGCGATGGAGGGGCCCAGCGACGGTCGCAGCATGGGGACGGTGATCTTCGTGAACTGCTGCCACGCCGTGGCGCCGTCGACCGACGCGGCCTCGTAGAGGTCTTTGGGGATGCCCGCGAGCGCGCCGATGGACACCACCATCATGAAGGGAAAGCCCAGCCACGCGTTGGTCGCCACGTTGGCCGCGAAGGCCGTGGAGAAGCGCGCGAACCACGACACGGCCTCGCCGCCGGCCCAGGTGATGAGCGCGTTCACCGCGCCGAACTGGCGGTGAAACATGCCCCTCCACGCGAGCGCGGTCACGTACGAGGGCACCGCCCACGGGAGGATGAGCAGCACCCGGTAGAGCGCCCGCATCTTGAGGAGAGGCCGCGAGAGCACCAGCGCCAGCGCGAGGCCGATGCCCACGTGGAGGGCGAGGTTGACCGCCGTCCACAGCACGGTGACCGCGAGCACGCGGTAGAACGACCCCGTGGCGAAGAGGGGGCCGCCGCGCGCCGTGAGGATGTCGACGTAGTTCGCGAGGCCCACGTAGTAGGCGCGACCCTCTTGTGTGGCGTAGAGCGACGTGGCCGCGCCGATCACGAGGGGCGCCACCACGAGGAGCGCGAGAATGATCGCCGCGTGCGTCACCCACGCGTAGGCGGGCATCGAGCGCTTGAGGTCGCGACGAAAGTCGGGCTCGCGCGCCTCGCGCACGCCCGCGAAGGCGAGCCCGAGGGCCACCACGCCGAGCGCGAGGAGGGCCAAAGTTCCATCGCGGCGCGGGGGCAGCGGGCGCGTCACGTCGGCGAAGCGGCGGGCTCCCTCGGCGAGCGCGTCGCGCACGGGGCGGTCGCCGCGCAGGGACTTCACGAGCGACTGGCGCGCGGGCTCCCACGTGGCGCGCATGCGCGGGTGCGTAGGCATCGGGCGCGCGGTGCGGGCGGCCGCGCGAAAGGTGCTGAGCAGCGGGTCCGACGCGAGGGCCGGGTCGCTCCAGGCGGCCTCCGTCGACACCACCTGATGGCCCACCCGCGCGCGCGTGCGCGCCGACTCGGTGCTGGTGAGAAAGCTCGCGAGCTCGCGCGCCGCGGCGGTGTCGTGCGCGTAGGCCGAGAGCATGGCGCCCTCGACGGTGGCGTAGGGCTCCATGGGGCGGCCGCCCGCGGCGGTGATGACCGGCAGCGGCGCGACCACGTAGCGCACGCGGTCGCCGAGCTCGGCGGCGAGCCACGGGCCCGAGATGGCCGTGGCCGCGTGGCCCGACAGAAAGAGCTGCGACACCAGCGACCCCGAGGCCTCTTCGGGGATGACCCGCGCGCGCAGCAGGCGCCGAACGTGCATCACCGAGCGCTCGGCCCCATCGCCGACGAAGGCGTAGCGGCCGCGGTCGTCGAGCAGGCCGCTGCCGTATGCGTGCGCGAAGGGCGCATGAAAATAGGCGTTTTGCGCCTCGTACACGAGGGGGTACGCGTCGCTCGGGAGCTCGCCGCGCAGCGCCTCGATGGCCTCGAGCGTGGCGGGCACCACGCCGTGCGTGAGGGCGGGGTTGACGTAGAGCGCCGCGCACTTGATCGACATGGGCAGCGCGTAGAGCGCGCCGTCGAGGGTGAACGCGCGCAGCGACGCGCCGTCGTACTGAGCCGTGAAGGGCCCGAGATCTCCGGTGGCGATGGGCGCGATGAGCCGGCGCGACTGGAAGCTCGCCACGCGCTCGTGCGCGTCGATGAACACGTCGGGCCCGTGCCCGTGCGGAATGGCCGACTCGAGCTTCGAGGCGTACGCGTCGAAGGGCACCGCGAGCATCTCGACGGTGGCCCCCGGGTGCGCGCGCCGGTACGCGTCGACCACCTGCTCGAGCGCGGCGCGCTCGTCGTCGCGGTAGGCGTGCCAGAGCACCAGCGACTGACCCATCGCCGTCACCGGCGCGAGCACGCCCGCGAGCGCGAGCAGCGCCGTGAGGGCCCTCACGCGCCGCCTCGGAGGGCCGCGCCCGTGTCGGCGTCGAAGAGGTGCAGCGCTTCGGGGGGCACCGCGAGCGGCAGCGTGTCGCCGGGCTTCGGCAGCGACTGCGCGCCCTCGAGGCGCGCGATGAAGGTGACGTCGCCCACCTTGCCGTGCGCGTACGCTTCGAAGCCCATGGCCTCGACCACCTCGACGCGCAGGTCGAGCGTGGCGCCCTCGCGCGACGGGGTCACATCGTGGGGGCGCACGCCCACCACCACCGAGGCGCCCTCGGCGAGGCCCTTCGTGCGCGCGTCGCGGGGCACGCGCAGCCCGACAGCCTCGATGCGCTCGCCCCGCACGGTGGCCGTGAGAAAGTTCATCGCGGGCGAGCCGAGAAAGCCCGCCACGAAGCGCGTCGCGGGGCGATGGTACACGTCGAGGGGAGCGCCCTGCTGCTCCACCTTGCCGCCGTTGAGCACCACGAGGCGGTCGGCGAGGGTCATCGCCTCGACCTGGTCGTGGGTGACGTAGAGCATCGTGGCGCCCAGCGATTGGTGCAGCCGCTTGATCTCGACGCGCACCTGCGCGCGCAGCGCGGCGTCGAGGTTGCTCAGCGGCTCGTCGAAGAGAAACACCGACGGGCGACGGGCCACGGCGCGACCCATGGCCACGCGCTGGCGCTGGCCGCCGGACATGTCTCGCGGGTACCGGTCGAGGAGCTTCTCGATGCTGAGAATGCCCGCCACCTCGTCGACGCGGCGGCGGATCTCGGCCTCGGGGGTGTTACGCAGGCGTAACCCGAAGGCGATGTTGTCGCGCACCGTGAGGTGGGGGTAGAGCGCGTAGCTCTGAAACACCATGGCGATGTCGCGGTCGCGCGGGGCCGCGAAGGTGACGTCGCGGTCGCCCATGTGGAGCGTGCCCTCGTCGGGCAGCTCGAGGCCCGCCACGGTGCGCAGGAGCGTGCTCTTGCCGCAGCCCGACGGGCCCACGAGAACGGCGAGCTCGCCGTCGTCGATGGCGAGGTCGACGCCGCGCAGAATGGGGTTCTTGCCGAGGGTCTTGCGAATGCCGCGGAGCGCCAGTGAGGCCATCAGGGCCGCGGAGTATCTAGAAACCGAGCGCGAAAGGAAACGCCCTTCGCGCGTCGATCAGAATACGTTGGTGACGGCGATCTCGCCGAGCTTCTTCTGCTCGGCGATGCGCGTGAGGGCGCGGAGGATGCGGCTCTTCTGGGCGCCGGTGAGCGTCTCGCCCTTGAGGGCGCGGGTCACGAGCTGCGAGGTGACGGGACGGCCGCTGCGGGGCTTCTGCGAGCGGGCGGCCTTGGCCGCGTCGTCTTCCTTGCCGCGGCTCTGGCGCTTGGCGAGCTTGATGCTCCGGTCGGCCGGGGTGAACTTCTCGATCTGCTCGGACGCGTACACCACGCGCACGGGGTCGATCTTGTTCTCCTTGAGAAACCCGGCGAACTTCGACTGTGCAGAATCAAACTGGGCTGCGAGCTTGCTCATGAACGAAAACGCTCCTCGATGGGGGGCGGATGTGTACAACGTGTCGTGAAAGGGCACAAGGGCCCTGCAACGCCCCCAAACACAACCCTACGGGTGATGGTGGTGGCCGTGCCCCGCCGCGGTGGGGAGGGCCGTCGCCACGAGCTTGCCGTGCTCGACCCCTTTGGTGGCCAGCAGCCGGTCGGCGGCCTCTTGGATCTGCCCCGCGGGGCCCCGAAGCACGATCACCTCCATGCAGTGGTCGTGGTCGAGGTGCACGTGCAGCGTCGAGACCACGCGCTCGCCGAGGTCGTGCTGCATCTCGGTGAGCTTCTCGGACAGCTCGCGCACGTGGTGGTCGTACACGATCGTGAGGGTGGCCACGGCCATGCCGCCGCCGTCTACGTGGTCGTCGGAGAGCCACCCCCGCACGAGGTCGCGCAGCGCCTCGGAGCGGTTCGCGTAGCCGCGCGCCCCGATGCGATCGTCGAAGCGCGCCAGGAGCTCCGCGTCCATGGCGACGCCGAAGCGCACGAGATCCGATCCCTTCTCTGCCATCGCCCGCCTCTCTCGCACGCCCGCGACCACGCGCACAAGGCCTCCGTCGCACGTTCGTGTGACGCGGCGGTGCGCCGGTGGCCGCGGCCCTCGGGCCCGTGATAGGGGTCGTGCATGGGCCACGCGACGAGGCTTCGAGGTCTGGCGTCGACGGCCGCGCTCCTGCTCGCGTGCTCGTCGCCTACGAGCGTTCGCTTCACCGCCCTCGACGACGCCGCCGACGCGCGCGCCGACGCCGTCGCCGACGGCGCCTCCGACGCGCCCTCCGAGCTCGCCCCCGAGGTGGTCACCCCCTCCGACGTGGCCCCCATCGCGCGCGATGTTGTGGCCGCCGACATGGCCATCGCCCCCGACGCGGCGTGCACCGCAGCGGCGGTCTCGGCCACGCTCGAGCGCCTGCCCGTCGACATCATCTGGGTGGTCGACAACTCCGCCAGCATGGCGCCCGCCATCGACCAGGTGATCGCGGGCCTCAACGGCTTCGCCGCCCTCGTGGGCACGCGGGGCCTCGACTACCGCGTGGTGCTGCTCTCCATTCGCAACGTCACGCGGCGCATCACCGTGGCCGGCGCGGCGCGCTACGCCCTGTGCATTCCGCAGCCCCTCGCGGGCAACGACCAGTGCGGCAACGGCGAGCGCTTCTTTCATTCGAGCGTCGACATTCGCAGCACGCAGCCCCTCGAGCAGTTTCTGGGCACCCTCGGGCAGACGCGCGGGTACACCGCCGCCGACCCGCGCGGCGGCGAGGCGTGGCGACCCTTCCTCCGCCCCGAGGCCACCAAGAGCATCGTGGTGGTCACCGACGACCAGTCGCGCCTCTCGCCCGACGACTTCGATCGCTTCGCGGGCGGCACCAACCCCAACAGCGGCAGCTTCTCGCTCCCCGCGGGCCTCTTCGACCCCGCGTGGATGGGCCTCTTCGACCGCTACACCTTCAGCGCCATCTACGGCTGGGGCTCGGCCACCGACCCCGGCGCGCGCTGCACCTACCCCGACGCCACGCAGCCCCCGAGCGCCGGCGCGGCCTACACCACCCTCGTGGCCCGCACCGGCGGCGTGCGCGCCCGCATCTGCGACGGCGCCGC
>CANMAT010000150.1 GCA_947494865.1 Deltaproteobacteria bacterium | reverse complement strand
GCAAGGTGCACATCACCGAGCTCGGCTGCGGCACCGGCGCGGGCGCCCACCACGTCACCAAGAACGTGCTGCCCAACTGCACCTACGAGGCCGTCGACATGCAGCAGGCGGCCATTCGCACCTGCCACCGCAAGTTCGTGGGCGAGCTCAACGGGCGCCTCAAGGCCACGTGCTCTGACGCCACGCTCCTGCCGCGCCCCACCGAGAGCTGCGACTTCATCGCCGTGAACGAGACGCACGTCACCGAGTACTCGGGCGTGGTCACCGACGAAGACGAGCGCTTCTTCCGTAAGGCGTACAAGCTGCTCAAGCCCGGCGGGTTCATCGTGTGGGGCAACGCCATCCCCGACCCCACGTGGAACGAGTGCTTCAAGTACCTCACCCGCAACGGGTTCACGCTCCGCGAGGAGTGCGACGTGACTGCCGAGGCCGTGCAGGCCCGCGACGAGGACAAGGCCCGCATCGACGTGTACGTCGACCAGATCGTCGAGGCCTTCCACGGGTTTCGCATCCCCGTGCTCGGCGCCCGCAAGCGCATGGAGGCCGAGGTCGCGCTCAAGAACTTCGCGCGCAACCCCGGCACCCGGCTCTACCAGAACATGGTCGACCGCTCGGACACGTACCGCGTCGTTCTCCTCGAGAAGACGAGCTGAACGCTCGCCTCAGGGCGCTCCGGGCGGGGGAATGGGCACCATCCCCTGCCCGGGGTACACGGGCAGCGCCACGCGGTCGGGCAGCGCGTCGAGGGTGACCTCGTAGCTCACCGGCTGCCCCTCACGAAGAAGCTCCACATGCGCGCGGTGGCCTACGCCCGCCGACGACGCGAGCCACGGCAACTGCGTCGGATCGACGATGTCGTGCCCGTCGAAGCGGCGAATCACGTCGCCCGGACGAATGCCCGCGCGCGCCGCTGGCGAGGCGTCGACCACCTCGCGCACGAGCGCTCCGTGCGTGTCGGGGAGGCGCATGAACTCGAGCATCTGCTCGGTGACCTCGCCCGGCGTGATGCCCAGCCACGACCGCACTGCGCGGCCGTACTGCCGGAGCTGCGGCAGCACCGTGCGCGCCATGTTGATCGGGATGGCGAAGCCGACGCCCTGCGCGTCGCGCCGCACGGCCACGTTGATGCCCACCACCTCGCCCGCGAGGTTGAGCAGCGGCCCGCCCGAGTTACCCGGGTTGATGCTCGCGTCGGTCTGCAGCAGGTTGCCGAAGTTGCCCTCGCCCAGGTCGACCTCGCGCCCCGTGCGGCCCGTGGCGCTCACGATGCCCGCCGTCACGGTCTGCGAGAGGCCGTAGGGGTTGCCGATGGCCATCACCCAGTCGCCCACCTCGGTGCGGTCGCTGTCGCCGAGGCGCGCGGGCTGCAGTCGCGCCCCGTTGGCCTTCACGCGCAGGAGGGCCACGTCGAGGCGCGGGTCGCGGCCGATGACGCTGGCCTCGAACGACCGGCCGTCGTCGAGCTGCACCTGAATAAACTCGGCGCCCTCGATCACGTGGTTGTTGGTGAGCAGCTCGCCGTTCTCGGCGATGAGAAACCCAGTGCCCTTGCTGCGCGAATAGCGCTCCTGCGGGGGCATCCACCCGCGCGGATCGACCACGACCTGGCGCGTGTTGGCGAAGATGCTCACCACCGAGCCGCGCACGGCGCGGACGAGCGGCGCGAAGGAGCTCGGGCTCCCCGGCAGCGGCCCGGAGCCGGCCACGACGGGCGGCGCGGGCGGCGCGGGCGGCGTCGCGCGCGCGGCAGCGTCGCGCGGTGCGGTGATGGGGACGAGGCGAGGCGCGTCGCCTTCGCGCTGGAGCTTGCGGCACGAGGCCGACGAGAGGCCCAGCGTCAGCGCGAGCGCCAACGGGAGGAGCCGCGGGGCAGAGGGCATTCGACACTCACCTCCGAGTACGTTTCGCTTGATCGATGAAGCGCATCCGCAGGTCGAAGAGAACCTGGTGAAGAAACCGCTCCTCGGCGCCCGTGAGGTTGCCCTTCGTCTTGTCTTCAAGAAGGGCCAGAATGTCGATGTTCTCGCGCGCGAGAGGGAGATCTTCTTCGTGGTACCTGCCGTCGGGACCGGGCGTGAGCGCCATGTGCACGAGCGCCGACTTCGACAGCGACATCACGAAGGTCGTGAAGTCGATCGGAGGGATCGGCTCTCCCGTGGAGGGCAGCGTGGGCTCGGTCTCGTCGTGCGAGGCGTCGTGCGGGTCGTTCGCCATGGGGATCGCGCTATCACGCCTCGGGCGACGCGCGCAACGGCGCGGCGTCACACCCTCAGCGGCAACGGCGCATCAACCCGCGTCGTCGTCGTCGTCTTCCGCGTCGTCGTCATCTTCGTCGTCTTCGTCGTCGCTGTCGTCGTCGAGCGCGGCGGCGGCAACGGGCTCGTCGTCTTCGCCGAGGCGAGCGCGCATGGTCTCCGCGTTGGCGGCGGCATCACCCAGCGAGTCGAGGAACTTCTGGTACTCCTCGCGGGTGACGATGCCCTTACGGATGTTGCGCTCGACGACGCGGCGGTCGAGGAGCGAGTGGATCGGGTTGACGTCCTTGCGCATGGTTCTGTAGGCCCTTCGCGGGGTTTCGGGCCGCGGACCCTACGCGCCCATTGCGCCTCGCGTCAAGCACGCGATCCTGCCGCCCCGCTGTCGTCGAATGGCGTCGCGGCGCCCTTCTGTGCGACGGTCGCCGCGATGCGCCCGGTGCTCGCCACTGCCCTCCTCGCCTCGCTGCTCCTCGCTTCGTCGTCGACGCGCGCGCAGGAGTCGCCGCCCCCTGTCGCCGTGAGCCCGCCGCGGTGGAGCCACCGCGGCCAGGGGACGCTCCGGGCGTCGATCTCCGAGGGCTACCGCTTCGCCATTCGCTACGAAGACGGCCCCACCACCGCCGACCCCTGCGACGACGGCAACAACAAGTTCTGCACGGGGCTCTCTCCCTTGATGCTCGACGTGGCGCTCGGCGTCGGCGCCACCC
Source organism: Deltaproteobacteria bacterium (assembly GCA_947494865.1). Taxonomy (GTDB): domain Bacteria; phylum Myxococcota_A; class Polyangia; order Polyangiales; genus CAISKJ01. Next base: position 4,930 of record CANMAT010000150.1, on the reverse strand, counting down.
ACTCGCTCGAGTTCGAAGCGCGCATGCGTCTCGGGCTCCTCACCGATTTCGACGGCTCGCGCCCGCTCCAGTTCGGCGCGGGGATCCGCACGGTGAGCGACCCCGAGAGCCCGTTCAAGTTCGTGCTGGGCGCGGCCATCTTCGCCGATGTGACCGCCGACCGACGGCGCGCGGGCGGTGACTTCGACGTCGTGCTCCGCGCCGAGGAGGGCGTTCAGTACGACGTCAACCGCTGGTTCGGCGTGTACGGGGTCGCGGGCGAGAGCTTCGGCCTCCTGCGCAACTTCTCGTGCATCGTCGACCTCAACCTCGGCGTGCAGTTTCGCGCCCCGCCCTGAGCCATCAGCGCACGCTGTAGGTGGCCCGGTAGGTGCCCCCCGCGCCGCGCGGAAAGGGCGTGTGCCGCAGTTCGCGGGCCACGCAGGCATCGAGCGACGGCGAGTCGACCTCGTCGAGGCGCGTGTGCGTCACAGCCCCGCCGCCCGCCACGGCGATCACCACCACGAGCTCGCCCCCGAGGTTGCCCGCGGTGCTGTCTTCGGAGACGCCGACGCAGCGCTCGATGCCGGGCGTACGAGGACGCAGCGCGCGCTCGATCATGGCGGCCCCGACGGGCGTCGCGGCGCTCCCTCGCGTGGGCTCGACGCTCGAGAGCGTGACGCGCACAGCGTCCTGGCGCGCCGACGCAACGGGGGCGGGGCCCTGCTCGATCGGCTGCATCGTGGGGCCGCCGGGCGCGGGCATGGGCGCAACCGGTGGCACCGGGCGCGGCGCGAGCTCATCGACCATGCGCGCGCGCGGCCTCGGGCCAGAGCCCGTGACGCGCCACGCGAACAGCGCGCCCGAGCAGGCCGCGAACATCACGACGGCCGCGATGAGCACCCCCCAGGGGGGCCTCGCGGGCGTCTGCTGTACGGCCGGCGCAACGACAGGCGGGCCCGGCCACTGCTGCGGCGGCGCAGACACGGGCATCGACGGCGCGGGCGCCGCGAAGGTGGGCGCCTGCGAGGGGCTGAGCGTGGGCGCCTGGGACATCGGCGCGGTCGCCTGCGTGAGCACCTTGACGAGCGCCGTCACGCACGCCGCCGCGTCGGGGTACCGATGCTCGATCACCCGGTCGACGCAGCGCGCGAACCACGCGTCGAAGCCCGGCGGAATGAGGTGATCGCGGCCGTACTCTCGCGCGCGCACGCTCGGCGCGTCGAGCGCGTGGGTGGTCATCTCGAGGATGAGCTCGGCGACGGACGAGTTTTTCTCGCGCGCGCAGCGCCAGTAGCAGGCCCCGGTGATGAGCGAGTACGCGATGAGCCCCATGGCCCACACGTCGGTGGCAGGCGCGATGATGCGGCTGTCCGTGCACTGCTCGGGGGCCATCCAGTAGGGCGTGCCCATCGCCTGCGTGGCGCGGTTGGGCGACGCCTCGATGGCCTTCGCGATCCCGAAATCGAGCACCTTCACGGTGAAGGGCGCGCCCTCGCGCCGCGACTCGGCGAGAAAGATGTTCTCGGGCTTGAGGTCGCGGTGCACGAGGCCCGCGCGGTGCGCGGCGGCGAGCGCGTGGCCCATCTGCCGAAAGATCTCGTCGACCTCGGCGAGAGGGCGCGCCCCGTGCTTGTCGAGGTGCGCCGCGAGGTCGGTGCCCTTGAGAAACTCCATCACGAGCCACGGGGTGCCGGGCTCCTCGATGCCCGCGGCCACCACGTCGACGATGTGGTCGCTCTCGATGCGGGCGGCGACGCGCGCCTCCTGCTCGAAGCGCTGGCGAATCTTCGGGTCGCCCGCGAGCTGCGCGTGCAGCACCTTGAGCGCGCGCGTCTTCGAGGTGCTGAGCTGCTCCACCACGTACACCGCGCCCATGCCGCCCCGCGCGAGGGCTCGCACGACCTTGAAGTCGCGCGCGAAGATCGTACCCGGCTCCAGCGCGAGCATCGGGCCCGACCCTACCACCGTTCTCGCTACGGCTCGATCGGGATCGGCGGGCCCAGAAACCGCGGCCCCCGGCGCAGCACCCACGCGTCGACGACGGCCATCGCGCGGGCGCCCACCTCGCGGATCGCGAAGCGCGCGCGGCCGCGGTAGCGCCGCCCGTCGGCCACCGCGCCCACCGCGTCGAGGCCCGCGTGGCGCGCGAGAAAGAGCGAGCGCGCCATGTGAAAGCGCTGCGTGCACACCACCGCGTGCCGCACCTGAAACACCCTCGCCGCGCGCTCCATCGAGTCGAGGGTGCGAAAGCCCGCGTGGTCTCGCACCACGTGCTTCGGGTCGACGCCGCGCGCGAGGAGCCACCGCTGCATCACGGTGACCTCGTCGTAGCGGTTGGAGCCGTTGTCGCCCGTGACGAGAATGCGCCGCACGCGGCCTGCGCGGTACAAGTCGAGCGCCACCGCGAGGCGGTCTTCGAGCACGTCGGAGGGAGTGCCGTCGCGCCACACGCGCGCCCCGAGCACGATCGCCACGGGCCTCGCGGGAACGGCCTCCCCGCGCTCGTACACGCCGCGGCCGCCGACGGTGAGCACCACCGCGTTGGCGGCGACCACAAGCGCGACGACGCCCGCGGCGAGGGCGCCCGCCAGCCTCGCGACGCGTCGGGGTCGAGGTGTCATCGTGGGCCGCTCGTGTCGCACACCCTCGCGCGCGTGTCGATTCCGTGCGATGTGCTCGGCCCCCCGTGTGACAGAGCCGACGATGGTATCGCGACCGCAACGCATCCTGGTGATCGCCGGCCCGACCGCCTCGGGCAAGACCGCGCGCGCGGTCGACCTCGCGCTGTGCCTCGGCGGCGAGCTCATCGGCGCCGACTCGGTGCAGGTGTACCGCCGCCTCGACCAGGGCTCGGCGAAGCCCTCGCGCGAAGAGCTCCGCGGGGTCGCCCACCACCTCCTCGACGTGGTCGACCTCGACGCGCACTTCGACGCGGCGCTCTTCGCCGCGCACGCCGACCGGGCCATCGCCGAGGTGCGCGCGCGCGGCAACGTCCCCATCGTCGTGGGGGGCGCGGGGCTGTACCTCCGGGCGCTCATCCGCGGCCTCGCGCAGAACGTCCCCACCGACGCCACGCTGCGCGCGACCCTCAACGCGCGGGCCGCACAGGGCCCCGACGCCCTCTCCGCGATGCATCGCGAGCTCGCCCTCGTCGACGCGGAGTACGCCGCGAAGATCCACGTGAACGACCCCGTTCGCATCGTGCGCGCGCTCGAGGTGTTCGCGCTCACGGGCGAGGCGCTGTCGTCGCACCACAAGCGCCACGCCGCCGAGGCGCCGCGCTACAAGGCGATGTTCGTAGGCCTCGAGGTGCCGCGCCCGCTGCTCGGCGAGCGCATCGCCGCGCGCACGCGTTCGATGCTGGCGCGAGGCTGGGCCGACGAGGTGCGCGCGATCCTCGCCGACGGCTACGCGCACGACCTCAAGGCCCTCCGCAGCGTCGGGTACGCCGAGGTCGTGGCCCTCGTGCGCGGCGAGCTCGCGGGGGCCGCGCTCGAAGACACCATCGTGCGGAGCACGCGCGAGTTCGCCAAGCGTCAGCGCACCTGGTTTCGCGGCGAGTCGGGCGTCACGTGGATGGCCCCCGAGGCCCTCGACACGCCCGCTTTCGTGCGCGAAGCAGAATTCTTCCTCAAGGGAGAAGATTCTGCGACGCTCCCGCGTTGACGACCGCGCCGCGAAGCCATAGACATGGCCGCGGCATCAATTCTCGGGGCGCGGGCGCAAGTAGTCATTGCGATCGTGGCCGAGATCCGTACAATCGCGCCCGACGGGATCTTCAGAGGAATGCGTTCGTTCACCCTCAGCGTATTGGCCGCCTTCGCCGTGTTCTTCACGGCGTTGAGCGCGCACGCGCAGGGCATGGGTCGCTGCCTCAACCGCCCGATGGTCGCGATGTCGGTGTCGACCTTCTCACGCGAGCTCGCCGGCGACGCGAAGACGCCCGCGAAAGACTCGTCGTTCATGGCCTCTCGCGTGGTCGAGAGCCTCCGCGTCGCGCGCGAGGTGTACGCCGCCCGCCCGATGTCTGGCCAGTCACGCGCTCCCATCGTGTGCGTCGACCCCAATACGCCGGGCTGCCAGGTCGAGGTGCCCGACGCGCCTCATCAGCACACGTTCGGCGCCCTCGCATGGGACGCCGCGCGCGCAGTGAAGCTCTTCGAAGGTATCCCCCCCGCCGACTGCACAGCCTGCGTAGAAACCCCGTACGTTTCGGGACCGCGCGATGGGCACGTGCCTTCGTCGTGGCGCCCTCCCTCCATCTGATCGCCGCGTCTCCGCGGGAGAGATCCGCCTTCGCTCCTCTCGAGGGGTGAACCGCGTGGTCCTCTACCGTCGACGCGGCGCAACGACCCGTCGCACACGCGCCTTCGCCGCGTTGCTACCTCGGTGAGCTCTGTCTTCGTGCGCTCTGTCGCATGCGAGAGGGCCACAACCGAGAGGCACCGCCCGGAGGAGCGCGCCGACGGGCGCTCAACCGACACAACGCTGTCTCTCGCCGTACGTGGGCCACGCCGGGCAATGGTGCTCCGGGGCCCTACAACAAGGCGCTTTCATTGAACGCAGAGAAAAGGAACGGAGTGAACAGTGAGTAAAGGCGCAGCAGCCATCTCAATCATCATGGCGCTCGTGCTCGGCTTCGTGGTGGGCAACATCACGGGGTCGAAGACGCCCGCCGAGCCCGGCGGCGACGTCGCGGCGGAGCCTGGTTCAAACGCGCCGGGCGGGCCCATGGCCGACGCCGAGCGCCTCCCGGTGGGCAACTCGCCCGTGCTCGGTCCGGCCAACGCGCTCGCGACGGTCGTGATCTTCTCGGACTACCAGTGCCCCTTCTGCTCGCGTGTGGAAGAGACGCTCCAGCGTCTTCGCCGCGAGTACCCCAACGCCGCGCGCTTCGTGTGGAAGGACAACCCCCTCCCCTTCCACGACAAGGCCACCCCGGCCGCCG
>CANMAT010000149.1 GCA_947494865.1 Deltaproteobacteria bacterium | reverse complement strand
GCCCCCGCGGGTCTGCCCCGCGCGTCGTCGAGGCGTCGCGGCACGCCGCGCTCGACGCCACGATCACCCACACCGCCAAGCGCCCGTGTCTCACGGCGGCCGACTGTATGCGCTCTGCGCGCGCGAGCAATTCTTCGGCGCGGGGCGGCGGGGGCGCGTGATAGCGTCGGCGCCCGATGTCGGCCAGGCAACGGCTCGCTGTGGTTTCCCTCGCGCTCGCGTTGGCGTCGGCCTGCAAGGCCCGCGAGCGAGCCGACCTGCGCAGGGTCACGCCCCTCGTGCCGGGCGGTCACGCGCCCGTCGCCGCGGCGCCCGACGCGGGCCGTCCGCGGGCCTCCAACGCGCAGCGCACGCACCGGGCCGTGCGCTACATCGCCGACCGCCCCGCGCCCGACGGGGCCCTCGGGCTCCGCTGGGGCGTCGGCCGCGCCGAGGTGGCGGCGCGCAACACAACCGCAGCCATCACCTGCCGCGACGCGGGCGAGTACACCTTCTGTCCGCGCGCCCTCGTCGAGGCCTCCGTCGCGGGCGTGGTCACCTACGAGTTCTGCGCGTCGGGGCTGTGCGCGGTCTCCATCGACGCCGCGGCCACACGCGACGAGGCCGCCGTCACGGGGCAGTTCGAACGCCTCGCCGCGATGGTGCGCCAGTCGCTCGGCGATCCCTCCGACGAGGCGCGCAGCGTCGGCCCCGGCTGCGCGGGGCACCTCGCGCTGTGCCTCGCCTCGCGGCAGGCCGAGCTCGCCGCCCGGTGGACGTGGCGCGACGGCCCGCAGGTGCAGGTCTCCGTCGATCAAGACGAAGAAGACGCCTTTCAGGCCCTCGCGGCGGTCACGTGGTTCTCCGCCGAGCGCGCCCGTCGGCAGGAGCCCGCAGAGCCCTCCGCGGCGCCGCCGGGCGACGCAGGCGAACGCACCGACGCGCGATGATCCGTGCGGGGTTGCAGCTCGCGCTCGTCGCGCTCCTCGCGGCGCTCGCGTGGCCCCGCGCGGCGCGCGCCCAGCAAGACCCGCGTCTCGTCTGGCGCACCCTCGAGACGCCACATTTTCACATTCATTACTATCAAGACATGGAGCCCGTGGCGCGCCGCGTGGGCGAGGTGGCCGAGCGCGCCGCCGAGCGCCTCCACGGCCCCCTGGGGTGGGCGCCTTCGTCCCCCGTCGACGTGGTGCTCAGCGACGACACCGACGACGCCAACGGGAGCGCAACGGCCATTCCCTTGAACACCGTGCGCCTCTTCGTCACGGCGCCCGACGACCTCTCCGTGCTCAATCAGTATGACGACTGGCTCACCACGCTGGTCACCCACGAGTACACGCACATCCTCCACGCCGATCAAATCACCGGCGTGGCCGCCATCGTGAACCTCGTCATCGGCAAGCAGTGGGCGCCCAACCAGATGCAGCCGCGGTGGCTCCTCGAGGGGCTCGCCGTGTACGAAGAGAGCCTGCACACCCACGGCGGCCGGCTCCGCTCTGCCCAGTGGGACATGATACTCCGCGCCGACGCCCTCGCCGCCAACCTGGTCACCCTCGACCAGCTCTCGTCGGGCCCCAACCGATGGCCCCACGGCAACATCTGGTACCTCTACGGAGGCTATTTCCTCCAGTATGTGGCCGCGCGCTTCGGCCCTCAGGCGCTCGCCGACATCGCCGCCGACTACGGGTCTCACGCCATCCCGTGGCAGCTCAACCGAAGCGTTCACCGGGCCACCGGCCGCACCTGGGAAGAGCTCTACGAAGACTTCACCGCCTCGCTCACGGCCCGCTACACCCAGCAGGAGAGGGCCCTGCGCGCCCGCGGCCTCGAGGAGGGCGCGCGCCTCACCCGACAGGGCGAGAGCGTGCGCGCCCCGCGCTTCTTGCCCGATGGAACGCTCGTGTACGAGAGCACCGACGGGCAATCGCAGACGCAGCTCCGCGCGATGTCGCCAGCCGACCTCGCGCGCGCCGACGCGCTCCCCGAGGCGCGCTCCCTCGACTGGCTCGCGGGCCCATCGGGCTTCGGCGTGCGCGACGGCACCTCCCTTGTGGTGAGCGACACCAACCCCCATCGCGACCTCCACGACTATCACGACCTCTTCGTGTGGCGCCTCGCCCGCGACCGCGACGGCGCCCTCTCCGTCGAAGACACGGAGCGCATCACCGACGGCTGGCGCACGCAGCAGCCCGACGTCTCCCCCGATGGCGACCACGTGGTGTTCTCGGTCAACCACCGCAGCACCACGTCGCTCTTCGAGATGTCGCTCACCGACCGCGTGCCGCGCCCCCTCTTTCGGCCGCGGCGCTTCGAACAGGTGTACGCCCCGCGCTACGCGCCCGACGGCCGCTTCATCGCCTTCTCCCATTGGCGCGTCGGCGGGCGCCGCGACGTCGCGCTCTACAACCGCGAGACCCGCGCGCTCAGCTACGCCACCGACGACGCGGCCCTCGACCTCTCGCCCACGTTCAGCCCCGACGGCCGCTGGCTGGTGTTCTCCTCCGACCGCTCGGGCGTCTCCAACCTCTACGCGCGCGCCCTCTCCCGCGACGGATCAATGGGCCCCCTGCGGCAGATCACCAACGTGGTGCACGGCGCCTTTCAGCCCGTGGTCTCACCCGACGGCCGCACGCTCGTCTACGTGAGCTATTCGCACCGCGGATACGACCTCGCGCGCATGCCCTTCGACCCGTCGCGGTGGCGCGACCCCGAAGGCCTCCCCGACGACGTGTTCGAACGCGCCGACGCAGACCCGCCCGCGCCCGTCACCTACGCCACCTGGGATCGAGCGTACAACCCCTGGGCCACGCTGCGCCCGCGCGCCCTCACCGCAGAGCTCACCGCCGACGGCTTCGGCCCGCAGCTCGCCCTGCGCCTCACGGGCGCCGACATCCTCGGCCGCCATTCATGGAACGCCCGCGTCGGCGTGGGCCTCGTGCGCGGCGACCCCAACCTCGACGTCACCTACGTGTACCGGGGGCTGCGCCCCACGATGCGCCTGCGGCTCTACCGCTCCGTCGACGCGGGCACGGGGTACCGCGTGGCGGGCACGGCGCCGGGCTACATCGCCGAGCGCTTCGGCGGCGAGAGCGAGGTGTCGGTGCTCTTCCCCGGGCGCTTCGACACGCACCTCGTGGCGCTCACCTACGACGCCTCGTACGTGCACGCCTACGGGGGCTTCCCCGGGCTGCGCAGGGCCATCGACCCCAACGAGGCGCCGCCATCCTTCCCCTTCGAGGGCTGGGTCGCGGGGCTCCGCGCCACGTGGTCGTACGCGCGCGTGCGGCGCTACGCGTACTCCATCACCGCGCAAGAGGGCGTCAGCGTGTTCGCGACGGTGCGCGTCGCCGACCCCATGCTCGGCAGCGCCGTCGGCAGCATCGACGCCAGCGCGGGCGTGTCCGCGTACATCCCCATGCCGTGGGGAGTCGACCGCCGCCGACACATCCTCGCCCTCCATTTCGGCGCGGGCGTCGGCGCCAGCGACCTCGGCGAGCGGGGCCTCTTCGCCCTCGGGGGCTTCCCCGCGTTCAACTCCGCGAGCCTCCTCGACGCGCTGCGCTCCGGCGCCGTCGCCGGCGGCATCGCCCTGCGGGGCTACGAGCCCGCGGCCCGCGTGGGGAGCCAGTTCGAACTCTTCAACGTAGAGTACCGCTTCCCCATCGTGCAGGCGCAGCGCGGCCTCTCGACGCTGCCCGTGTTCGTGCAGCGCGTGTGGGGCGACGTGTTCTGCGACGTGGGCCACGCGGCCTTCGGGCGCTTCGACGTCGACAACGTGGCCGTCGGCGCCGGGGCCGAGGCCATGTTCGATCTGGTGCTGGGCTACGTGGTGCCGATCACGGTGCGCGCGGGCTGGGCCCACGGGTTCATGACCGACGGCTCCGACCAGTTCTACGCCCTGTTCGGATCGCCCTTCTGAGAAGAACGTTTACGACTTCGAGGGGGCGGCGAGCTCGAACTCGCGGAAGCAGAACACGGTGGCGCTCTCGGTGTCGCTCGACCCACCCTGCGCCTGGAGCGCAATGTGCCCCGTGGTGAAGGTGTCGTCGTTCACCTGGGCGAGCTTCACGTTGTTGGCGTAGAGGGTGATGCTGGGGCCATCCATCACGATCTGCACGCGGTTGTTCTTGCCGAGGTCGGGGCGCAGGGCGTCGTGCAGCGTCCAGTCGATGAGGGCCGTGCTCACGTTGTCCTTGCGGCGCGTGAGGCGAAAATGGCCGTCGCCCGCGACGAAGAGGCGGTAGTTGTCCTTGTCAGACTGGGCCCGAAAGCTCACACCGCAGTAGCTCTGCGTGGGGGCCTCCGACGAGAGGAGGGTCATCGTGACGCTCACCGCCGCGTCGCCGTAGAGGGCGGGCTCGCCGGCCGCGTTCTTCTCGAGCCAGTAGGCCGCCACGGAGGTCTCGCCCCCCGGGAGGGTCACCACCACGCCCGGCGCGTCGAAGCGCAGCGGAGGCGCCGAAGAGGTCGCGGCGAAGCTCCACCCCTCAGGGCTCTTCGCGAAGTTCTCCTCGACGACCGTCGGCCACGCGACGTCCGCCGCGTCCGTCCCCTGCTGAACCTTGTCGCTCATCGTCCTCGATCCTTTCGTTCGCTGCGTCCGCGTCGGTCGGCGCAGCGGGTCTACGATGCCGTGTGCGGCCCTGAACCCGGCGGCGACGATACAGGGGTTCCGCCCCGTTGCGCACCCCGAATGCGCAACCCCCGTACGACGGCCGACCGCGCCCGCCGCGCGACCCTCGGCGCCCCCCGCCGCGGCCCCGCCGCGCCCCCGCACCGCTCCCCGACGCGGCCCGGCGACGCCCCGAAGCGCCCCCGTTGCCCGGTGTCAACCCGCGGAGCTCCGCCCGCTCACAGGGGTCATCGCAATGAACGTCTCATAATTCAGACACCCTTCATCGGGCCAAACTACCAACACGCGAATGGAGACAACATTCTCGGCTTGACTTGCCAGAGGTTGGCGGGTGATTAGATCCCCGAAGAGGTATAGAACCATGAATGCTCAACATGCGATCGAGCGGGTCTTGCAGGATTTCACGAAGGAACTCCTGAAGGTCTTCTCCGATGCGGTGGTGCAGGCCGTGTCCCAGGTGGGCAACGCCGGGGCCGCCGCGCTCCCCGCGTCGTCGCAGTCGGCTCCCGTCACCGCCGCCGCGAAGCGCGCCCCCAAGGCACCTGCGGCCCCTGCGCCCCCCAAGGCCCCTGCGGCCAGGGCACCTGCGGCCAAGGCCGCCGCCCCGAAGGCTGCTCCCAAGGCCGTGGCGCCCAAGGCACCGCGCCCCGGCGTGCTGGTCAAGAGCACGCCCGATCAGGTCAACCGCCTCAGCGAGCGCCTCATCGAGGTGCTTCGCAAGTCTGCGCGCAACCTGGCCGCCAAAGAGATCATGCGGGCCATGGGCCTGCGCACCACCGACGAGGGGCGCTTCCAGTACGCGCTCAACAAGCTCAAAGAAGACGGCGTCGTGCAGCAGCACGGCGAGCGCCGCCAGGCCCGCTACGGCATCGGCTCGGTCTCCAAGCCCAAGGCCAAGCGCGGCCCGGGCCGTCCCCGCAAGGTTCAGCCCTCCGACGTTATCGCCGAGGTCGGCGAGGGCGAGGCCGTAGAGGCCACCGCCGACGAGTCGCTCTCCAACGGCTGATCGCCCCACCGCGGCGCGTGCGCGGTGTCCCGACACGTAATTCACCGCGCGACGCTTCTCCCGAGGCGCGCGGTGCGCTATGGGTCGACGCACTGCCGTGAAGCTCTTCTATATCGCCTCCCTTCTGCTCTTCGCGCCCGCTTGCACCACCAACGCAGCGCCCGACAACGCGCTCCCCGACGGCGCGTCTTCCGACACGGCAGGCTCTGACGCCGCCGACGCGAAGCCCGACGGGCCCCGCTGCGAGGCCTCGAGCACGCAGCCGGCGCCGCGCGGCGACGGGGCGGGCGTGGTCGATCCCGCCACCGGGAGGCTGTACGTCTTCGGCGGCGACACGGGGCCTGTGGTGCGCTGCATCCCCGCGCCCGTCTTCAACGCAGAGACGTGGCGCTACGACCCCACCTGCGACCGCTGGGATGCCGTCATGGGAGAGGCGCACCCGTCGCCCCGCTCTCGCATGGCCTGGGCGCTCGACACGCGCCGTCGGCGCATGGTGGTCTTCGGCGGCCGCTTCCGGGCCGGGTCGACGGGCAGCTATACCCTGTACAACGACGTGTGGGCCTTCGATCTCGCGACCGAGACGTGGGAGGCGATCACGCCGGAGGGCGAGGCCCCCGCGGCGCGCTCCAACGCCGCCGCCGTGTACGACCCCGAGCGCGACGCGCTCGTGCTCTTCGGCGGCAACACCAGCGTGAGCGGTCTCACCTTCACGCCGCGCAACGACACCTGGGCGCTCGACCTCGCGCAGCGCACGTGGCGCCGCGTCGCCACCACGGGCGCCGCGCCCACGGCGAGGCTCTTTCACAGCGCGGCGCTCGTGGGGCGCGCGATGCTGGTGTACGGCGGCGGCGGGGCCAACGCGTTCATGGGCCCGTTCTACCGAGACGCCGCGCGCCTCGACCTCGACACGGGCGCGTGGAGCCCCGTGGCGCTCACGGGAGACACCGACGCCCTCGCAGGGCGCATCAGCGCCTCGCTGGTGGCCACCGGCGGCGACGCGCTGCTCGTGGGCGGCCACGACGACGGCGCGCTCGGCAACCGCAACGACCTCCTCCGCGTCGGCGCCGACGGCGCCGTGAGCGTGGTGCGCGCGGGCGACGCGCTCGGCACGCCGGGCAGCGGGTTCTGCGATTTTCCGCCCGATTTTGCCACCGCCGATGAGGCCTCGCCGGAGCGTCGCAGCGGGTTTGTGCTCGCCGTCGACCCCGCGCGCAACCGGGCAATCGTGTACGGTGGCAAGACCGACTGCGGACTCGCGGGCGACGTCTGGTCGCTTGACCTCGCGGCGGGCGCGTGGCGCTCGCTGCGAAGCACCAACGATGGCCTGTCGTGTCAGCGAACGGGTCGGGAGAACTGCCGCTCGCTCTGCAACTGACGCGACCACGCGGCCGCGCCCACTGCCGAGAGGGCGGCGAGCAGCGCCGATGCCCCGTACGCGTACGCGCCGTGCGCGTAGGGGAGCAGCAGGCCGAAGCCCAGCGATGCGGGCAGCGCGAGCAGGCCCGTCACGAGGTTGAAATAGCCGAAGCCCCGGCCGAGTTCGTCGTAGTGAACGAGCGATGCCACGAGGGCGCGCTCGGTGCCTTCGGTGAGGCCATAATAGAGTCCGTAGACGACCAGCGAGAGGGCGGCCACGGCGGGCGACGCGGCGAAGCCAAAACCCGCATAGGCCACCGCGTAGAGGGCCCACCCGAGCGCGAGCGCGCGGGCCCTGCCGATGCGGTCGGCGATCCATCCGCCGGGGGTCGCGGCGAGCGCGCGCACCAGCGAGAGCGCACCCCACACGATCGGAAGCCACGTGAGGGGAACGCCCAGCTCGCGCGCCCTCAAGAGAAGAAAGCTGTCGCTCGCGTTGCCGAGGGTGAACACCGCCACGAGGCCCAGCAGCGGGCGCATGCGCGGCGGCACCGGACCTCGGAGGGAGAGCTTCGCCCGCGGGGCTTCGGACACCGGTGACGGCGCCTCGCGCACCGCGAACGCAACCCACAGCACCGACAGCGTGCCAGGAACGATCGTGGCCGCCAGCACGAGGCGCACGTTGCCCGGAAAGAAGTAGAGAATCGCCGTCGCCACCAGCGGGCCGAACACGGCCCCGAGGTTGTCCATCGCGCGGTGAAACCCGAAGGCTGTGGCGTGCGCGGCGCGGGGCGTCGAGCGCGCGATGAGGGCGTCGCGCGGCGAGGTGCGAACCCCTTTGCCCACGCGGTCGACGAAGCGAACCGTGAGCACCTGCCAGGGCGCCCCCGCGAGGGCGAGGAGCGGCCGCGCCAGGTTCGACACCGCGTAGCCCAGCAGCACCAGGGGCTTCTTGCGCGGCAT
>CANMAT010000148.1 GCA_947494865.1 Deltaproteobacteria bacterium | reverse complement strand
CTGTGTCGCGCGTGTGGCCAATCGAGCCAGACGTGCTGCCCTGGGAGCGTGTGCTCGGCGGGCAACTACTGCTCGGGGAGCCTGTGCCGCCCGTGCGGTCAATCGAGTCAGACGTGCTGCCCGGGTAGCTCTTGCGCGGCGGGCAACTACTGCTCCGGGAGTTTGTGCCGCCCGTGCGGTCAGACGAGTCAGGTGTGCTGCCCGGGGAGTTCGTGCGCCGCGGGCAACGTGTGTTCGGGGAGCCTCTGTCGCGCGTGCGGCTCTCGCGGACAGCTCTGCTGCGGCGGGGCGTGCCTCGCGCCCGCGCGGTGCTCGGGGAGCCTGTGCTTTTGACCTCTCCTTCGGGCGCCTTCGCCTTCGAGGCGGAGCTGTACGAGACGCTCGAGTTCATGCCCCTGCCGATGCGCTGTCGGCTCGACGTCGCGGGCCTCAAGCTCTCACTCGCCGCCTGGCAACTGCTTGCGCGCGAAGAGCGCGAGGCCCTCTGCGCGCACCCCGTCGAGAGCGCGAACGACATCGTGCGCTTCGTCGCGCGGGTCACCGAAGACGCCGCGGCGGTCGATCGGCCCGTGACCGCGCTCGCGCCCGAGACCTCGCCGCCGAGCTGGTCTTGCGACGCGACACGCGACGCGGTGATCGCCCGCGCCCAAAGCCTCGGCGCGCGCCTCGAGCCCGCGCGCTGGGAGGCGCTCACCGACCTGCAGCGCTACGCCCTCGCGAAGGTGAGCGCGCCGGGCAAGCGCGACGACCGCCTTCTCGCGGCCCTCGCCGAGCTCGCATGAGCGCGGTGCTCGGCGTCTTCGTCGGCGGCCGAAGCACGCGCATGGGCGGGCACCCCAAGGGGCTCCTCGCCGCGCCCGACACGGGCGAAGCCCTCGTGGTGCGTGCAGTGCGTCTCGCGCGCGAGCTCGGGGCCACGCCTGTCCTCGTGGGCGACGCGCGCGCCTACGACGTGCTCGGCTGCGACGTGGCCGTGGTGTGCGACGACCCGCCCGACGTCGGTCCGCTGGGCGGGCTCTGCGGGCTCCTCGGGTTCGCGGGCGACCGCGCCGCGTTCGCGCTCGCGTGCGACATGCCCTTCGTCACGCTCGACCACCTGCGCGCCCTGGCCGTAGCGCACCCCGGGGCCCCGTGCGTGGCCGCGCGCCGTAGCAACGACGCACCGTGGGAGCCCTTCTTCGCCCGCTACGACGCGCCGCGGGTGCTGCCCGCGGTGCGCGCGATGATCGCCGCGGGCGAGCGCTCGCTGCAGCGCGTGATGGCGCGCGTCGGCGCGCGGGCCCTCTCGCTCGACGCGCGCGCCACCGACGACTGGGACACGCCCGACGACGTCAGCCGATGCCGAACTCTTTGATCTTGTAGAGCAGCGCGCGGTGAGAAATCTCGAGGAGCTCTGAGGCCCGCGTGCGGTTGCCCTTGGTCTTGTCGAGGGCGCGGCGAATGAGAATCTCCTCGATGATGCGCGTGGTCTTCTTGATCGAGTAGTTGCCCTTCTCGAGCTCGGCGGCCACGGGGTCGGAGGGCTCTCGAATGCGCGGGTCGAGGTCGTTGGCGGTGAGCACGGTGTTCTCGCAGAGCACCATCGAGCGCTCGATGGCGTGCTCGAGCTCGCGCACGTTGCCGGGCCATGAGTACTCCCCGAGAATCTGCATGGCCTTGGGCTCCACGGCCTGGATCGAGGTGCCCAGGCGGTCGTTGAAGCGCACGATGAAGTGATCCACGAGGAGGGGGATATCTTCGCGGCGCTGGCGCAGCGGCGGAATGGTGACGGCCAGCACGTTGAGGCGAAAGAAGAGGTCCTCGCGGAAGCGACTGGCCTTCACCTCCTTGCTGATATCCTTGGCGCTCGCGGCCACGACGCGCACGTCGGCCTTGCGGTCGTGCGTCTCGCCGAGCCTGCGAAAGGTGCCCTCTTGCAGCACCCGCAGGAGCTTCACCTGCAGGGGGAGCGGGAGGTCGGCGATCTCGTCGAGGAAGAGCGTGCCCCCTTCGGCCTCTTCGAAGAGCCCGCGCTTGTCCGAGCTCGCGTCGGTGAAGGCGCCCTTCTTGTGCCCGAAGAGCTCGCTCTCGATGAGGTTCTCGGGGATGGCGCCGCAGTTGATGGCCACGAAGGGCCGGTGCGCGCGCGGCGACCGCGTGTGAATCGACCGCGCGATGAGCTCCTTGCCCACGCCCGTCTCGCCGTTGATGAGCACCGTGGTCTTGAAGCCCGCCACGCGCGCGATGGTGTTGAAGAGCCCCTTCATCGACTCGCTGCGCGCCACCAGCGAGTCGAAGCGGTTCTCGCGCGCCAGGGCCGCACGGAGCTCCCGGTTCTCGCGCCGCAGGGCCCCGCGCTCCTGCGCCTTTCTAAGCGTAAACGCGAGGTCCACGGGGGCGAAGGGCTTGGTGAGATAGTCTTGCGCGCCGGCCTTGATCGCCGCGAGGGCGTCGTCGTGCGAGCCGTAGGCGCTCATCACGAGCACCACCGTGGCGGGCCAGCGCTTGCGCACCTCCGCGAGCAGATCCATCCCCGAGCGGCCGCCGGGCATGCGCACGTCGGTGACCACGTACGGCGCCGGGTCGCGCTCCATCGCGGTGAGCGCCTCGTCGACGCTCGAGACCGCCACCACGTCCCAGTTCTGCTTGCGAAGATAGGTCTTGAGCGCGAGGCGGAGGTTCTCCTCGTCGTCGACGAGCAGTAGGCGAATCGTGGGCTCGTCGTGGGTAGCCGGCGTCATCGTTCGGGTCTCCAATGCAGTCGGAGGGAGCTTCGCAGTGCCAACCCGCGTTGCCACCATCGCGCCCCGCGGTTTTCACCTCGACAGCGCGCTCTCGCGGCGAATCTACGGGAGTTTCACGCTGGCGTCATCGTTGCAGTACGCTTCGTGAGCGCGGGCGATTCCGTCGTTGCCCTGCGAAGCGCGAGGGCGGTAATGTCCCGCAGATCTTCATGATCCGTACCCAAGGAGCAGTGTGTATGCATGAGCGGAGTGGTGTCTTCCGCACCAGGCTGGTGGGCATGGCGGCCGTGCTGGGCCTCGGCGCGGGCATGTTCGGGTGTCTCGACCGTCCCGTCGCGAAGACCACGCCGAACCTGCAGTCGGGCGTTCGTATCCCCGTCGTCAACGACGCGATCGAGAACGTCGACGTGCTCTTCGAGGTCGATAACTCGAACTCGATGGCTGAGAACCAGGCCAACCTGGCGCGCAATTTTAATACCCTCATCGACCAGCTGGTCAACCCGCCGATCAACCCGATGACGGGGCGGCCCAACAACCCCCCGGTGAAGAGCCTCCACGTCGGCATCATCTCGTCCGACCTGGGCACCCCGGGCTCCGTGGTCCCCTCGTGCGCCAACAGCGACACGGGCGACGATGGCCTCTTGAACCCCATCAAGAGCGGCCTCGCGATTCGCACCCACCAGCCCTGGACGACGGCGCCCCCCGGCCGCCGCCCCATGCGCTGCACCAACGACCCCAACCAGTACCCGTCGTTTCTCACCTTCACGAGCGTGGCCACGCCGAGCACCCCGGCCACGAACGCGACGGAGTTTCGCGACGACTTCGTGTGCAACGCGTACCTCTCCACGGGCGGCTGCGGCCTCGAGCAGCAGATCGAGTCGGCGTACCGCGCCCTCGTGGTGCGCAACCCCCGCGTGCAGACGGGCAACACCGACCCCAACGCGGGCTTCGTGCGCGACAACGCGGTGCTCGCCATCGTGATGGTGACCGACGAAGAAGACGGCTCCGTGCGCGACTGCCGCTTCCAGGAGGCGGGCGTGCCCTGCACCGACGCGGTGGGCGTGTTCGACATCATGTCGCCCGACTGGTCGTCGAGCGACCTCAACCTCCGCTTCTACATGTACACCCCGGGCTCGCGGCAAGACCCCACGTGGGCCATCGACCGCTACATCGACCCCGCGCGCCCCAACCGCGGCTTCACCTCGCTCAAGCCCGGCCGCCCCGACCTCGTGATCTTCTCGGCCATCGCCGGCGTGCCGCTCGACCTCCCCATGCGCGCCGGGCGCGTCGACTACGACGCCCTCCTCGGTCGCATGCCCGACGGCTCCGACGGTTACACCGGCGAGCAGTCGGGCAGCGGCCCCGTCTCGATGCGCCAGCGCACCATGGACCCGATGTGCTCCACGCGCGTCGCGCCCGCCTGTCGTCGCGAGGGGAGCGCGCCGACGACCGCCTGCGACGCGGCCTCGCAGTACACCGCCGCGCCGTCGCGCCGTATCGTCGAGGTGGTGCGCCGCTTCGCCGATCGAAACAACAACGGCACGCTGCACTCGATCTGCGCCAACGATTACACCCCGGCCCTCACGCAGATCGTCGAGCGCATCCAGGCGCGCATTTCCGGTCGCTGCCTGTCCCGCGACCTCGAGACGGAGCCCGCGCAGTGCGCCAACGGCATGCCCGGCTGCCAGCGCGTGAGCTGCATCGTGCGCGAGATTCTCCCGCCGGGGATGACCACCGCCGCGTGCGACGCCGCCCGCGGCCGCACGCCCGGCTCACCCGACCTCTCCAGCCCGAGCGCGCCGCGCGCGACCTGCGTCGTGAATCAGGTGCTCGTCACCCCCGGCGGCGCCCCGCCCGCAGGGCAGGCGGGCTTCTTCTATGACACGCGCCGCGACCCCGCCGCGCCCGGCTGCGCGCGGCACATCGAGTTCACCGCGGAGGCGAGCCTCACGTCTGGCGCCGTCGGCGTGATCGAGTGCGTGCAGCAGCAGGTGACCGCCACGAACTTCGAACTCAACGACAACAACCCTACCGGCGCGTGTCGCTGAGCCGTCAGCCCTGCCAGCCGAGGCGACGCGCCACGGCGACGAAATCGTCGGGCGTCTTCGACTCGAAGCGCACGGCCTCGTCGTCGGGGCGCGTCGGGTGCGTGAAGCCCAGCGAGCGCGCGTGGAGCATCACGCGCGGCGCGTCGATGAGGGGCGCGTCGTAGCCGCGGATGTACACGCGCTCGCCGATGATGGGGTGCCCCGCCTCGGAGAGGTGAATGCGAATCTGGTGCTGCCGCCCCGTCTCGAGCCTGCACTCGACGAGCGTGGCGCCCCCCTCGTGCGGCAGCACCGCGAGGCTCTTCACGTGCGTGACCGCGCGGCGACCGCTGTTGGCGGCCTTGCCCTTGCCCGTGCCCCGCAGGCCGTCGCCGCGGTCGTCGACGAACATCGAGTCGAAGGTGCGCTCGCCCGTGAAGGCGCCGTGCACGAGGGCCACGTAGGCGCGCTCGGCCATGTGCTTTCGAAAGAGATGCGCGAGGTGCCGCTGGGCCACCCAGGTGCGGCCAAACACGAGGAGCCCCGACGTCTCGCGGTCGAGGCGGTGCACCACGAAGAGCGGGCCGTTGGCGGGCGCGAGGTTCCACTTGTGGAGCGCCACCACGAGGCGGTCGGTGAGGGCGCCGCGCTCGCCCTCTTCGTAGGGCACCGAGTTGATGCCCGGCGGCTTGTCGAACACCACCACGTGCGGGTCGATGTGAACGAGCCGCGCGCGGTCGAGGTGCGTCGGCGCGGCGCCCCCCGAGCCCGGCACCGGGGCGGCCACGACGGGCGCGCTCGGCACCACGGCCACGATGCTGCCCTCGCGCACGCGGTGGCCCGGGTCGGTGACGAGCTCGCCGTCGACGCGCACCTTGCCCCGCTGGCAGAGGCGCTTGGCCTGCGTCCAGGGCACGGCGAGGGCCTCGCGCACGAGGGCGCTCAGGGCGGTGTCATCGCGGGTTCGGTCGACGGAAAACGTGTGCGCGGCGCTTGCGGGCAAATGGAGCCTCCAACAGGGGGCGCGATGGTACACTCCCCGCTGCGTGTTGACGGGTCTCAAACACTGCCCCACCTGCAACCTCCGTTACCCCATGGAGACCGTGCAGTGCATCGTCGATCGGTCGGCCCTCGTGGTCGTGCCCGATCCCCTCATCGGCACGATGATCGCGGGCAAATATCAGGTCGAGAGCATTCTCGGCGCGGGCGGCATGGCCACCGTGTACCGCGCGCGCACCGCGCGGCTCGAGCGCGCCGTGGCGGTGAAGGTGTTCCGCAAAGACCTCGCGAACGACGCGCGCTTGCGTGAGCGCTTTCGCCGCGAGGCCACGAGCACGCGGCGCCTGGCGCACCCGAACATCATCGAGATCCTCGACCAGGGCGAGATGGACGACGGCACGCCCTTCATGGTGATGGAGTACATCGACGGGCAGACGCTCGAGGAGCTGCTCAAGAAGTCCCCCGGTCCCATGGGCATCCCGCACGTGCTCGACCTCATGTCGCAGGTGGTGGCGGGCCTCGCGCGCGCCCACGATTTTCAGGTGATTCACCGCGACCTCAAGCCCGACAACCTCTACGTCGTCGCGCTGCCCGACGGGCGCGAGTGCGTGAAGATCCTCGACTTCGGCATCGCGCGGAGCCTCCTCGACTCGCGCCTCACGGGCACCGGCGAGATCTTCGGCACGCCGCAGTACATGGCCCCGGAGCGCATCACGAGCATCGAGGCGGGGCCCGCGGCCGACCTCTACGCCCTGGGGTGCATCATGTACCGCTGCGCCACCGGGAGGCTGCCCTTTCAAGCGGGCGATGTCACCGCGTACCTCATCGCGCACCTGCGCGAGGCGCCGCCCTCGCCGCGGCTCGTCAACCCCGAGGTGCCGCCGGCGTTCGAAGCCCTCATGCTCCAGTGCCTCGAGAAGAAGCCCGAGGCGCGCCCCGCCGACGCGCGCGCCGTCGAGCGCGCCCTCGCGGCCCTCGTGCAGCGCTACCCGCGCCCGCGCAAGCACTCGGGGGCCTTCGTGGCCCCTACGCCGCCCGCGCGCCCGGCCCACGACTTGAAGGCCACCTCGGCGGGCGGCATGTTCTCGGTGGTCTCCATCGAGCGCTGGGGGCGTCGCACGGAGCTCTTCGGGGCCATGGTGCGCCGGGCCTTTCCGATGGGGGCCGACGCGCGCTTCTACGCGGCCCTCGGGCGGCTGCGCGCGACGGTCACCGCGATGGCCGAGGTGCACGCGCAGTGGCTCTCCGACCAGACCCGCGCCGACGCCCTCGCCGACCGCACGCGCGACGCCCAGCTGCGCTTCGGTCGCGCGATGGACTCGCTCTCGAAAGACCTGCACAGCGCCCGCGAGGCCGTGGCCTCGGCGACGCGCGAGCTCGAAGAGAGCGAGGCCCAGGCGGGCCCCCTGCTCGAGCCCTTTCTCTCCGCGCACGCCGACGTGGTGGCCCTGGGCTCGACGCCGTCGCGCCCCATGGCCGACGTGCTCGCGCGGTACCGCGCCGCGACGGTCGCCCTCGAGGCCGTGGCCCCCTACGCCGATGGGCTCCGCGATGCCCAGGCCGAGCGCACGCGCCGCGAGGGCGAGGTGAAAGACCTCGAGTTTCAGATCGACTCGTTGCGCGTCCAGCTCGAGCGCGTCTCGCAGGCGGGCGAAGACGACATGCAGGGGGTTCAGCGCCGCCTCGAGATCGCCGCGACGCAGCTCTCGGCCATGGAGGTCGAGCTCGTGCGCGCCGCGGGCGAGCTCACGGGCGCCCTGCGCGGTCGCCGCGACCTCGACGACCTCTTCGCGGCCCTCGAGGCCGACGCCGCGTAGCTACAGGCCTCGCGCGCAGCGAAAGCCCACGTCGGCGCGCATCTCGCGGGCGTCGACGCCGCGGCGCGCGTCGCCTCCGAGCGCGCCCGCCGTCGACAGGAACGACCCGCCGCGCACCACGCGCTGCGCGCCCGTCGCGGGGCCCGCGGGGTTCACCGCGAGGCGCTCGTCGTCGCGCGGAGCGCGCGGGCCGAACACGTCGGCCACCCACTCGGCCACGTTGCCCGCCATGTCGAAGACCCCGAATTCGCTCTGCCCCGCGGGCAGCGCGCCCACCCGCAGCGGCGCGTCGCCGCAGCCCGCGTGGCGCGCCAGGCTGCAGTCGGGCGCGCGCTCGCCCCAGGGGAAGCGCCGCCCCCCGACGCCGCGCGCCGCGAGCTCCCACT
>CANMAT010000147.1 GCA_947494865.1 Deltaproteobacteria bacterium | reverse complement strand
ACTTTCTCACCCGCTGGTCGAAATCGCTCGGCCTCGGGGTGTGACAGGATACGTCAGGGCAGCGCGAGCGCCATCGCCTGCGGAGGGAGCGTGACCCGCAGCGTCGCCGTGACGGCCCCCGCCGCGCGCCGCGCGCCGTACGAGAAGCGCGCGGGCGCCGCGCCGCGCACGCCGAGGGCCTCCAGGTCGACGGCCCCCGCCACGCTCGCGCGCAGGTCGCCGAGGAGCGCGGGCGGCGGCAGCCCCGCGCGCACGGCGGCCGCGTCGAGGGTGCTCGCCGCGTGGCGCCCGAGCACCATCACCAGGGCGCCCGCGCGCACCCCGAGGGCCAGCGAGGGCGGCGGCGCGGCGCCCGGCGCGGCGGGTCGCGCGACGAGGATCCCCTCGCGCAGCGCGGTCACGACGGGGGGCGCGCCCACGCGCAGCGCGCGCAGCCACGGGGCCGTGGCCATGCGGGCGAGCGCGGCCCGAGCCCCCGCGCCGCCGTCGGTCTGCGAGAGGGCGAGCGACACCTCGACGCCGTCGGGCGCGTCGCGCGAGGCCGCCGCCGCGAGCCCGTCGCCCGCGTGCGCCACGAGCGCGTCGAGGTCGGCGCGCGCCGCCGCGGGCAGCGTCACCCGATCGCCCAGCACCCGCAGCGCCGAGGCCGCGACGCGCCGCAGGGTGTCGGCCCGCTGCGCCGCGGGCGCGCGGTCGCCCAGCACGAGCACCGCGTCGGCGGGCAGCATCGCCGCGAGCGGGTGATCCACGGGCGCCTCGCTCCGCCCGCGCGCGTCGCGCGAGAGCGCCGAGGCCCCGTCGTCGGGCAGCGTGAGGTCGACGGTCATCGCGACCTCGGCGCGCGACACGTCGGCCCGCACCGCCGCGCGGCGCACCGTTCCCGCCGAGTCGGTGAGCTCCCCCAGGAGGGCGCCGAGCTCGCGCACCAGCGCCTCGGGGTCGCCGTAGTCGGGCGGCCGATCGTGCGCGCGCCGCGCCGCGCTGGCGTCGGCGAGCAGGCGCCGCTGGCCCTGCGCCGCGAGCGCCCGCAGCGCGTCGCCGGCCTCGCGCGCGACCCCGTCGCCCTCGACGACGGCTTCCAAGTCTGCCCGCGAGCCCGCGCGCGCGGCCGACTCGTACGCGACCCAGCGCCCCGCCGCGAGGAGCGCCGCCTCGTCGGAGCCGCACACCACCCGCGACGCCACCGCCGACGGCACCCGCACGAGCGCGCAGGGCGCGCGCCGCTCCGTCGATGACAGACCCGGATCGCCGCGGAGGGTGAGGCGCTCGCCGAAGCCCTCGACGGTCGCGAAGCGGTAGCGCGACGCGAGCAGCGAGCGGGCCTGCGACGCGCTCGCGGGCGTCATCGCGAACGCGTAGCCGCCCTGCGCGCCGCCGAGGAGCGCCACGTCGATGGGGCGCGCCGTGTCGACCGCCGCCACCACCGCCACGTCGACGCCGAGGGCCGCCACGAGCACCAGGTCGGCGGGCCTCCGAGCGCCCCCCGCATCGGCCAATGTATCAAGGGTTACGCGGGGTTGTCCGAGGTGTGCGACGGCGCGCAGGGCCGCGGGGCGCGCGGGCGGCGGCGGCTCGACGAAGGGCGTCGCGACGGGAGGCGCCGGCGCGCGGCCGCGGCAGGCGGCGCACGCGGCGAGGGCGAAGCCCGCGCGCGCGAGGCGCATGGGGGGCTTCACGCGTCGGGGGGAGGAGGGTCGGAGCGGAGGGGCGCCTTGCGGGCCGCGGCGTCGAGGGCGGGCGGGCCCTCTTCGGGCTCGTCGAGGGAGGGGTTGCTCACGGCGATGACGGGCTCACCGAGGGAGGTCTCGGCGTCGCCGACGCCCATGGAGATGTCGGGGCCCGGCGACGACTCGGTGTCCGAGGGCGGCTCGGAGAGGGGCGGCGCCTCGGGGAGCACCGACACGCGCTCGGCGGCGCGGCCCGCGTCGAGGAGCGCGTCGCGGATGGGCGCGCGGTACTGCTCGGTGGTGGTGGCCAGGAGCCCGAGGGCCGTGTCGACCTCGCGCGCGCTCAACGACTCGGTGGGGAGCTCCACGCGGAGCGTGAGGTCGCCGTCTTCGTCGAGGGCGAACTTCACCATCGAGAGGTTGCTGTTGACCGCGAGAATGCGGCCCAGAAAGCGCGCGGGGTACTTGCCCGCCCCCCACGGCTTCACCGACTCGGGCTCGAGGAAGGGGATCACCGCGAGGTACAGCCACGTGCCCGCGTGGCGCACGATGACGCGCACGTTGCCAGCGCCGGTAGGCACCGTGCACCGCCACGTTTTCGCATCGATGCTGCGGGGCACCCACCCGCGCGCGCTGAGAATTGGTGGGATTGCTTCCGCCCCGATCGCTGCCATCAGGCCGACGATCCCACGAAATTGCAGGGCCTACGTCAAGCAATTCCTTGGAGCATCGCCTGGTACCTCGTCGCAGGGGTACTTAGGGGTCGAGGGGGTCGGGGTACTCCGCGGCGAGCTTCTCGGCCTCTGCGCGCAGCTTCGCGTGCGTGAGGAGCTTGCGCACGAGCCCGAAGAACTTCGGGTCGCCGAGCACCTGCATCGGGGAGACATTGCCCTTCGGCACCCGCGGCGGAGGATTGGCGCGGAGCCTCTCCATCGCCTCGCAGTGGGCCTTCGTGGCGAACGACTCTTCCTTCTCCCAGGCCCGCACCGCGTCGACGTCGAGCTTCAGCGCCTCGGCGAGCTGCCGCTGCGTGAGGTTGAGGTCCTTGCGGAGCGACCGGATCTCATCGGGGCTCATAGTTCGCGTACTCTACCCAAGAACGCATCGGGGTCGGCAACTGTCGATCGCCCCCTCGGAGGTCGTCGCGCGCACATGGAAGTCAGGACACAGATCGCGATCGTGGGGGCCGTCGCGGCGGCCTGGGTGGGCGGCCAGTGGGTGCGCGTGCGCCCCGTGCTCGACCGCGCCTCGGAGGCCCAGCGCATGAGCCTCGGGGCCCTCGAGCAGCGCGTGGCGCAGCACCCCGACGACGCCGTCGCGACGCGCGTGCTCCTGCGGCGCTACCTCGACCTCGGCATGCCCCGCGTGGTGGGCGACACCGCGCGCCGCGCCCCGCCGGCCATTCAGCGCGACGGCGTGGTGTGCCTCGTCTGCGCGCGATCCGAAGAGGCCCTCGGCAACGTGGCCGCCGCGGGCGCCATCGTCACCGGCGCCCTCAACCGCTGCAGCGCCCTCCCCGCCGACCTCGCCGACGGCGCGGGCTGCGACGTGCGCACGCAGACCGAGCTCACCATCGAGGGCGCGGCCCTCGACCGCATGGCCGAGTGGCGCATCACGCCCGTGAGCGACCCCGCCCGCGCCTCCCTCGCCCACGAGATCGCCACGCGCCCCGTACGCATCCCCGTGCGCGTCTCCGCGCAGTAGCTACGACCGCGCCACGAAGCGCTCGGCGTAGTCTTCGGCGGCGGCGTAGAGCACCGCCCGCGCGTGCTCGCGGTCGTACACCGCGTCGATGGTCACGGGGTTGCCGCCGGGCGCGATCTTGTAGGTCATGAAGTAGTGCTTGAGCCGCTCGACGAGGGCCGCGGGCACGTCGGAGAGGTCTTTGAGCTCGCCCCAGATGGGGTCGTCTTCGATCACGGCCACGATCTTGTCGTCGGCCTCGCCCTTGTCGACCATGAGCAGCCCCCCGAGGGGCCGCGCGCGCAGCAGAATGTCGGCGCGGTTGATGGCCCGCTCGCTGAGCACGCAGATGTCGAGCGGGTCGCCGTCGCCCTTGGCCGTGTTGGCGAGCGCCGCGATGCGCGGGCCGCAGTACGTCTGCGGCACGAAGCCGTAGAGCGTGGGCGGCAGCGACGAGAGGCGCTGCGGGCGGTCGACCATGAGAAAGCCCGACTCTTTATCCACCTCGTACTTCACGCTGTCGAAGGGGGTAATCTCGATGTAGGCGTGGAGCCGATCGGGGAAGGCGGGGCCCGACGAGAGCCCGTGCCACGGGTGCGGCCGGTAGCGGTGAATGGTCATCGCCGCGGAGGCTCTACGACCGCGCCGCGAGCGTCAACGACGCTCACACCTCGACGTGTGCGAGCACGCCGAAATGGTCGCTCGCCCACACGCCCTCCACGGGCGCGTCGAAGCACACGCGGCACGCGACGGGGACGCCCTGCATGCGCGCGTCGGGCCCTCGCACGAACACGTAGTCGATGCGCCGATCGGGCTCGCGCGAGAGGGCCGCGCTGGGGTTGTGGCGCGCGAAGGTGGCCCCCGACGAGCCCTCCCCCACGGCGGCCCAGCAGTCGTTGAAGTGCACGCAGGGCCCCCCGAGGCCCGTGAGCCCGCGGAGGTAGCGCACCTCGTCGCTGTCGGGCTCGGCGTTGAAATCTCCCGCCATGATGGCAGGCAGATCGTCGGGGGCTGTGAACGCATCGAGGGCGGCCACGAGGTGCTTCACCTGCGCGCAGCGCACGTGGCCCTGGTCGAGCTTCCAGTTGAGGTGCGTGGTGACGAACGGCAGCGGGCCCCACGGCGTGGCGAGGCGGGTGAGAACGGCGCAGCGCCCCTCGTCGGTGTCGAGCGCGGGCAGCGTCACCACCTCGGATTTCACGACGGCGAAGCGCGAGAGCACCGCGTTGGCGAGCGTGAACTCGCGCCCCGGCGCGGCGCCCGCGACGACGTGATAGCCCAACCCCTCGGCCACGAGCGCGGCCTGGTCGAAGCCCACCTCGGGCACGCTCACGACCTCTTGGAGCGCCACCACGTCGGGGCGCATCGATGCGAGGCCCGCGCGGATCACCGCGAGGCGCTCCTCCCAGGGGGGCGCGCGGTTCCAGAGGTTGAGCGTGAGGGCGGTGACGACGCGGTCGGTCAGCATCTCCATCGGGGCGCGCGACGCTAGCACGCGCGATGACGAAAACCGCTCCCAGGCGGAGGGCTCCGCGGTGTACCGTCGCGCACCTATGGGCGACACCATCTTCTCGAAGATCATTCGGGGCGAAATCCCCTGCCACAAGGTCTACGAAGACGAGCGCGTGCTCGCCTTCCTCGACGTGGGCCCCCTCTCGCGCGGCCACACGCTGGTGATCCCGAAGGAGGCGGCGCCCACCCTCGACGCCCTCTCCGACGAGAGCGCGGCGGCCATCGGGCGCGTGCTCCCGCGGCTGTGCCGGGCGGTCAAGGCCGTCACCGGGTGCGCCGACTACAACGTGCTGCAAAACAACGGGGCGCCCGCCCACCAGGCGGTGTTCCACGTGCATTTTCACATCATTCCGAAGCCCGACTCCGAGCGCGGGCTCGAGGTAGGGTGGCCCGCGACGCGGCTCGACCCGGTGGCGGGCGCGGCGCTCGCCGAGAAGCTCCGCGCGGCCCTCACCTGAAGCACCGACAACGAGGAACGATCGATGGCGAACGCACCGAATCTGCCCCCCGACTGGCTCACCGCCCTCTCCGCCGAGTTCGAGAAGCCCTACTGGGACGAGCTCCAGACCTTCGTGGCCGAAGAGCGCAAGACGCAGCAGGTGTTTCCCCCCGCGGCCGAGGTGTTCTCGGCCTTCGAACTCGCGCCCTACACCAGCGTGCGCCTGGTGATTCTCGGGCAAGACCCCTACCACGACGACGGGCAGGCCCACGGGCTGTGCTTCTCGGTCAAGCCCGGTGTCTCCGCGCCCCCCTCGCTCGGCAACATGTTCAAAGAGCTCAAGGCCGACCTCGGGTGCAAGGTGCCCAACAACGGCTACCTCGTTCCCTGGGCGAAGCAGGGCGTGCTGATGATCAACGCCGTGCTCACCGTGCGAGCGCACACCCCCAACTCGCACAAAGACCACGGGTGGGAGACCTTCACCGACGCCGTGATCCGCGCCGTGAGCGACCGCCCCGACCCCGCGGTGTTTCTCCTCTGGGGCAAGTATGCGCAGAAGAAGAAGAAGCTCATCGACGCGAAGCGCCACACGGTGATCGAGGGCGCGCACCCGTCGCCCCTGTCGGCCAAGCTCTTCTTCGGCAGCAAGCCCTTCTCGAAGGTGAACGACGCGCTCACCGCCCTCGGCAAGGCGCCCATCGACTGGCAGATTCCCAACCTGTAGCCCGATGACGCCCACGCGCCTCCGAGGGCTCTCGCTCGCCGCGCTCGGCGCCGTCTCCGCGTGCGGCGCCCCGGGCGGCGGCGCGACGCCCGTCGACGGCGCACCCCCCTGGGCCGACGCGGTCGTCGCCGACGATCGTCCCATTACAAACCAAGACTACGTACCCTATCTCGTGGGCGAGATGGCGCGGGTGTACCAGCCCTCGGGCGACCGCTACCTCAACGACCACGCCCTCGCGCGCGGCCCCGACGGCGTGTGGCACCTCTACGGCATCAACGCCGCCACGCGGGGCACGCCGCAGCTCGCGCGCACCTTCCTCCACGCCACGGCCACATCGCTCATCGGCCCGTGGACCGAGCTCCCCGACGTGCTCGACGCCGCCGACGAGCCCACCAAGGAGGTGCTCTGGGCGCCCTTCGTGCTCGACCGCGGCGGAGGCCGCTGGAGCATGTACTACTGGGGCGGCGTCTCGGGCTCGACCGACGCGCCCGCCCGCGGCACGCGCCGCGCCGACACGGGCGACCTCCGCGCCTTCACGCGCGTGCCCGGGCGCGTCCCCGGCGGCCGCGACCCCTTCGTGCTGCGCGTCGACGACCGCTGGCTGCTCTACTCCGTGGGGGCAGACGCGCAGGCCCGCGGGCAGATCGTGGTGAGCGAGACGCGGACCCCCGACGACGTCACCTCGTGGTCGACGCCGGTGGCCATTCTCACCGACCCGGTGCCGAGCTACCCCTGGGGCAACGTCGAGAGCCCCTACGTGGTGCCCTACGCGGGGCGCTACTACCTCTTCGTCACGCGCACGGGCCCGCCGTCGCCCGAGCACGTGTCCGCCTACGACCGCACGCTGGTGTTTCGCTCCGCCGACCCCGCGCGCTACGAGTGGCGGGCCATCACCGAGATGCGCGCCCACGCCGCGGAGGTGCTCGAGGCCGACGGCGCGTACTACCTCACGTCGGGCGGGTGGTCGGCCGAGGTGGGCCCCAAGGCGCGCGGCCTCTCGATCGCGCCGATGCGCTGGGCGCCGCAGTAGCGCGCGGTCAGCTCCGGGGAGGCGGCATGCTGGGGGGCGTCTGCACCGTGACCCGCGGGCTCGCCCCGAAGCGCGAGAGCGCCGTCACCAGCAGCTCGCGGCGCACGGGCTTGCCGATGAAGTCGTCCATGCCCGCGTCGCGGCAGCGGCGCACGTCGTCGTCGAACACGTTGGCCGTGAGCGCGATGATGGGCGTGCGGCGCACCGACTCGCGCGCGCGGATCATCTGCGTGGCCGCGATGCCGTCGAGCTCGGGCATCTGAACGTCCATGAGCACCACGTCGTAGGGGGCGCGCGCGAGGGCCTCCACGGCCTCGGCGCCGTTGCCCACCGCGTCGACGCGGTGCCCCATGCGCTCGAGCATGAGGGTGATCACCTTCTGGTTCACGGCGTTGTCTTCGGCCACGAGCACGCGCAGCCGCTGGCCGTGGCCCTGCACCGTCTGTCGGCGCGCGCTCTCGACCACCGGGGCCACGGGCTCGACGGGCACGCGCAGCGTGAAGGCCGACCCGAGGCCGGGCTCGCTGCTCACGGCGATCTTTCCGCCGAGGAGGGTGGCGATGCGGTGCGAGATGGCGAGCCCGAGGCCCGTGCCGCCGAAGCGCCGCGTGGTGCTCGCGTCGGCCTGGGTGAAGGGCTTGAAGAGCTGCGAGAGCGCGGCGGGGCCCATGCCGATGCCCGTGTCGCGCACCTCGACGCGGAGCCACACGCGGCCGTCGGCGGGCTCGGCGGCGACGCGCACCTCGACGTGGCCGTCGCGGGTGAACTTCACCGCGTTGGAGACGAGGTTCAAGAGCACCTGGCGGATGCGCCCCGGGTCGCTGCGCACGCACGCGGGGAGGCCCTCGGCGGCGGTGAGGCGCAGGGTGTTGCCGCGCGCGTTGGCGGCGCCGCGCATGAGGT
>CANMAT010000146.1 GCA_947494865.1 Deltaproteobacteria bacterium | reverse complement strand
TCGCGTACGTGATCGCGCGGGTGCTGCAGATCGCCGGGCCCCTCCACGAGCCCGAGATCTACGCGGCCTTCGAGGCGCTGAGCAAGGTGCCGCTGCCCGACGGCGAGCGCTACGACGCCAGCGCGGTGCGGCTGCTCCCGGTGGCGGCCAAGGCGCTGTGGTACGCGCGCTCGCAGTACCTCTCGGCCGACGCGCAGGGGGCCACCGTGTCGCTCCCGCCGACGCTGGTGGGCGACGCCACGGCGACGCGCGTCACCATGTTCAAGGTCATCGAGTACAACTGCGTCGACGAGAACAACCCCGAGGATCCCGTCACGGCCGACCTGGTGTCCATTCAGGCGGTGCAGGGGCCGCGCTACCTCGACCTCGCCACGGACCTCTCGCGCCTCGCGTCGTACTACCGCTCGCCCGCGTGGCTCCCGGTGTTGCAGGCCGACACGCGGCGCTTCAACCCCAAAGACGCGATGCGCGCCGAGGAGCTCGCGGCGAAGATCCTCACGGCGCTGCACAAGGGCAACGACGCTGCGTCCGAGTGGCTCCTCGAGATCTACCGCGGGTGGTCCGAGCTGCAGCACCTCTACGACGAGGTGCGCCGCGGGGCGTCGTTCGTCTTCTGGGGCGCGCTCGATGAGAACGTGCCGCCGTTGGGGGCCCTGCGCCCTGCGGTGTCGCAGCGCAAGCCCCCGGCGAAGAAGCCCACGGGCTGACCGCAGGCGCGCCCCTACGGGCCCGTCGGCAGCGCGTCGGGGTCGGCGCTCGTGTCGTCGTGGTGCTCCGTCGGGGGCTGCGCCGTACGAATGGCGGGCGTATCGTCGGCCACGTCGTCGAGCTCGGGGTCGGCGCCCGCGGGCGGAACCGACGGGTCGGGCGTGTCGATGGGGTTCGCCGTGGGGCCTCGGGGGCGCGCCGCGGGGGGCGGGTGCGACTCGGAGCCGTAGCGCGGGCGCTCGCCGGGGCGCGACCAGTCGACCCAGTAGGCCGACGCGTCGCGCGTATCCATGTGAATGAACACCGACCGCGGATAGAACCCGCAGCCCGTGTTGGCGAAGGTGCGGCAGTAGTCGCGCGTGGCGCGGTTTGAAACGCCCTCGATGCGAAAGTCGATCGCGTGGCCGAGGTTGTGCCGCGAGTGCGGGGTGTACTGCGCGCGGCGCCGCGGGCGAAAGCACGAGATCACCTCGACGGTGCGCCCGCCGAAGTGGTCGCTGAACATGGCCACCTGGCGCATGAGCCGCGGGTCGATGGCGTGTGTGGCGCCGTTCGAGGCGCGCAGAAACGTTCGCATGCGCTGCCGCGTGACGGGGCCGATGCGACGCAGGTCGACCACCACGCGCTGGTCGTCGGCGACGCGCTTCAGGTGCACCACGCCGGGGTGCGCGGGCCGCCCCCAGCGGCCGCCGGGGCGGCGGTTGTCGTTCGCCGCGGGCGTGGGGCGCGCCGCGGGGGCAGGGTGCGCCGCGGGCGCGGGGCGGGCGACGGGCGCGGGGTGCGCGGACGCCCCCTCGGCGGCTTCGGGCACCACGAGGGCGCGCGACGGGAGGCGCAGGCGCATGCCGCGGCGCAGGGCGTAGGGGGCCTCGAGGTGGCTGCGCTCGGCGAGCTCCGACGCGCTCACGTGAAACCTCCGCGCGAGATCCCACAGCGTGTCGCCGTTGACGACCACGTAGTACCGGGGCGGCGCCGTTTGCGCCGTCGCGACCGACGGGGCGAGCGAGGCCGCGAGGAGCGCCCCCGCGGCGGCGATGGGGCGCAGAATTGCGGTGAGCGACTTCACGGGCTCTGTCGGGTACCGCAGCCTCGGGCGACTGGTCAAGACACCCCCCCGGGCGCACCGACAGCTCCCGATGTGCGCGCGCGCACCGAGCGCGCGGCGAAGCGTGCGCGCGGGCACGGGCTGCGTGACCGACGTGCGCAGCCACCGCGGGTGAACTGCGAAGATGGGCGGAATCACCGCGAACCCTGCCATCCCGTGGGGTGCTGGTGCGGCGCGTGCTTTGGGGCGCTCTTCGCGCACAGCCAGAGGCCACAGGTTTGGGGCGTCTGCGTCGCGGACGGAGCGGTAAGATGAACCTCGAGCTGAGACAGAAGGCGCTGCTCTTCGCGGCGCTCGGCGCGCTGACGGGGGCGTGCAGCGGCGAGCCGGGTACGAACGGCACCGGGTGCACCGTCACCACGAGCGCCGATGGCAGCAGCACGATCCGCTGCACCGACGGCACCTCGGCGACGCTGCGCAACGGGATGAACGGCACCAACGGCGCCGACGGGGCGGCGGGCACGTCGTGCACCGTGACGGCCACCGACGCGGGCGTGCGCGTCATCACCTGCTCCGACGGCACGCGCGTCGAGGTGCCCAACGGGAGCGACGGCACCTCGTGCACGCTCGTGTCCGACCTCGACGCGGGCACGCGCATGATCCGCTGCGCCGACGGCACCAGCACCACCATCACCAACGGCCGCGACGGCGCCAACGCGACGGTGCTGGGCAACCACGGCTCGGCGCACCTCCTCTCGACGGGGGCCTACGCGGGCGGCGCCAAGGTGCTCGCGCGGGCGACCATTACGGCCGCCACGGCGACGCCCGACGGGCGCGTCACGGTGGCCTTCCGCGTCACCGACCGCGGCGGTCGCGCGATCAACAGCGTGGCGGCCATTACGGCCAACATCGCCAGGCTCGCGCCGCAGGCGGCCAGCGAGGGCTCCAACCGCTGGGTGCCGTACATCTACCGCACGCAGACGGTGGTGGGCACCGGCTCGTGGCCCGCCCCGGCGGGCACCACGGCCATTCAGGCCAACCGCGAGAGCAACGGGGTGCTCACCAACAACCGCGACGGCACGTACAGCTACGCCTTCGCGACCAACCTCACGACCGCCATGATGGGCACGACGGCCATCGCGTACCAGCGCAACCGCACGCACCGCGTCGTGATCATGATGGGCGGCGCCAGCGGCCCCACGGCCGACGCGTTCTTCGACTTCGTGCCCGACGGCTCGGCCGTCGCCGAGCGCCGCGACATCGTGCAGACCGCGACCTGTCAGGGGTGCCACAACGCCAACGAGTTTCGCGCCCACGGCGGCGACCGCCTCTCCGTCGAGTCGTGCGCGAGCTGTCACGTCCCGGGCAGCGTAGACCCGCACAGCGGTGAGAGCCTCGACCTGCCGGTGATGATCCACAAGATCCACGCGGGCGGCGAGCTGAGCCGCGTGCGCGGCCCCGACGGCATCGTGTACGACAACCCCGCGACGACGGTGAACGAGGCCGCCGACAACGGGCGCTACGCCATCTGGGGCTTCGGCGACCGCCCCATCTCGTGGGAGCACGTGGCGTTTCCCGCGGTGCTCTCCAACTGCACGGCCTGCCACACGGGCCCCGGCGCGCAGGTCGACAACTGGAACACGCGCCCCTCGCGCACCGCGTGTGGCTCGTGCCACGACGACGTGAACTTCGCCACCGGCGCCAACCACGGCAACGCCACGATGATGCCCGGCGCGCAGACGAGCGACGCCACGTGCACCACCTGCCACCGCCCCACCGGGGGCATCGCGCCCATCGTGACGCTCCACAACTGGACCGCGCGTCAGGTGCGCAACCAGCCCGAGTTCAACGCCACCCTCACGATGACCCCGCCCGCCAACGGGCGCTTCTACGTGGCCGGCGAGGCCCCCGTGGTCTCCATCGCGCTGCGCGACGCCGTCACCGGCACGGTGGTCGATCACACCACCCTCGGCGAAGACACCACCGCCGAGGGGTGCCCCACCACGTCGGCCACGTGCCCGCCGCGCGACGGCCTCCTGCGCACGGCTGCCCTCTTCGTGCACGGCCCCCGCGCCCACCGCATGCCCGTGCTCACCACCGCCGCGCGCTCGCAGATCTTCAGCCCCACCACGGGGCCCTTCAACCTCACGGGCGCGGGCGCCTCGCTCATTCTCAAGCTCGATCAGGGCGCCGACGTTCGCACCGTAAACTCCACGGGCGGTGATGTTCTCCGCGCGGGCCTCGTGACGGTGCCCGTCGCGGGCGGCACCTTCGTGAGCGCGGCGGCTGCGACCACCGACGAGGTGGTGACCTGGCTCAACGCCAACGCGGCCTTCGCGGCCCGCGCGCGCGCCTGGAACGACGCTGGGAGGGTCGGCCTTCGCAGCCGCAACCTCGGCCCCGTGCACGCGCTCCAGCTCCAGGCGAGCGCGGTGAACACGGCCGTCTTCGGCGGCGACGTGACCGTGAAGATGCCCGTCGGGTTCACGACGAGCAACAACGTGAGCCGCCGCGTGGTGGCCGCCAACAACGACCCCAAGGCCAACTGGACCACCGGGGCCATCACCTACCAGCTCGACCCGGTGGATGACCTCGCGCCCGGCACCTACGTGGTGAGCATCGAGTTCGCCGACCGCGGCCGCGTCGACGATGCCAACTACGTGACGCCCACCGTGGCGCGCATCACCTTCCAGGTGGGCCAGGCCGCGGAGGAGCCCCTCGTGGCCGGCAACTGCAACTCGTGCCACCAGAACTCCACGGGCGCGGGCTTCATTCTCGACCCGTCGCGGCACAACAAGATCTTCAACAACACCGCCCTCGACCAGTGCGGCGCCTGCCACGACAACCAGCCCCAGAGCCCTACGGGCGCCGGCTGGACGGGCGCGCGCCCCATCTCGCGCCGCGTGCACGCCATCCACTTCGGCGCGTCGCTGAACTTCCCGCTCTCGACGGTCGACTACTCCAACGGCGACTCGGTGCCCGGACGCAACTGGAACATCACCTTCCCGCAAGACGTACGAAACTGCGAGACGTGCCACACGCCCAACACGACGAGCGGCACCTGGGCCACGCGCCCGCAGCGCCTGGCGTGCTCGGGCTGCCACGACTCCGACGCTGCGATGAGCCACATGCGCGTGGCGACCTTCGACCCCACGCCGACGGACCCCTGGAGCGGCGACGAGCAGGAGTCCTGCGCGACCTGCCACTGACATGAACCTCTCCCGCGCCCTCCCGCTCGCACTCTCCCTCGCGGTCGCCGCGTGCAACCCCGCGCACAGCGCCGCGCCCACGGGCGCTCCGCGCGTCGAGGGTGCGGTGCTCGTCACCGTCAACGGCGTGCCCGTGACCCGCGACGAGGTGCAGGGCGCGGCGCGCGGGTCGCTCTCGCACGGCGGCGGGGCCCCCGAGCGCAACGACGACGCGCTCGCGCGCCTCATCGACGACGAGCTCCTCGCCCAGCGCGCGGTGGCCAGCGGGCTCGACCGCGACCCGGCCTTCCGCGAGGAGCTTCGCGTCGCCGAGGCGCGCTTCCGCGTGTGGCGTCGCACGCAGCTCGCCGCCCTCGTCGAGCGCCGCACGAACGACGCCGACGCGGGCGTGAGCGACGCCGACGCGCGCCGCTGGTACGACGCCAACACGGCCCGCGCCCGCGCCGAGGTGCGCGTGGCGCAGATTCTCCTGCGCGACGAGGGGGCAGCCGCGCAGGCGCTCCGCGAGCTCCGCGGCGGGGCCAGCTTCGACGACGTGGCCCGACGCCTCGCGGTCCCCGGCACCGACCCCGCCGAGCGCCCCTGGGTGATCGGTCCGCTGCGCTGGCACCAGCTCCCCGACCCGTGGCGCGGGCCCCTCGACGGGCTCCGCGTCGGCGAGACCAGCGCGGTGATCCGCGGCCCCAACCGCCGCTTCTGGATCTTGAAGCTCCTCGAGCGCCGCGAGAACACCGAGCTCACCTTCGAGTCGACGCGCGCCACCATCGCGCAGGTGCTCCGCGACGAGCGCGCCGCCGCCGCGCGCACCCGCCTCCACGACGAGCTCCGCCGCGGAGCGCGCATCGTCTACAGCTCCCCCGCCGCGGGGCGCTGACCCTCCTCCTACACCCCTGGCAACCGCAGCTGCTCGGTCTTGCGCAGCTTCACCTTGCGCCGCAGCCGCGCGATGCGCCGCGCGTGCAGCTCGGGCTCCTCGGCGTCGGCCGCGCGCAGCGCGTGGGCGAGGGCGCGCGCCGCGTCGGGGGCGGTGCGCTCGTAGCTCTTCGCGAGCTCGAGGTGCACGGCGGGGTCGTCGGGCGCGTGCGCGAGGGCGTCGATGAGCCGCGCGCGCATCGCCTCGGGGTCGCGGGTGCGCTTGTGAATCCTGGCCGCGAGCACGTGCGCGTCGCGGGCCACGCGCGACTCGCCGCGGGCGGCCCCCATCGCGGCGGCCTCGGTGGCGAGGAGCACCGCGAGGTCGGCGTCGCCCGCGCGCTGTGTGGTGCGCGCGAGCCCGACGAGGTCGTTGGCTTCGAAGCGCCCCTCGGCCTCGGTGCGCGCGAGGCGGGCGCCGAGCTCGCCGGTGAGGGCCGCGAGGGCGGCGAGGTCCCACGCGTTGTGCTCCACCACGGGCACGATGGCGTCGCGCGCCGCGTCGCCCTCGCGCAAGAAGCGCTGGTAGCGCTCGGGAATGTCGGCGCCGTCGATGTCGCCCACGCGTTCGAAGCCGAGCACGTCGCGTTCTAGCGTGGTGAGGTTGCAGCGCTCGACGCGCGCGCCGTAGATGCGCCGCGCGACGTGCAACAGGTCGAGGTGCGGCGGCTCGACGGGCGCCGCCACGCGCGCCATCACGAAGCGCGAACGCAAGAGCGGCAGGTCGAAGGTGCGGCCGTTGTAGGTGACCAGCGCGCCCGCCGCGGCGATGCGCGCGGCGACGCGGGCGAGCATGGGCGCCTCGTGCTCGACGTCGGCGAGGAGCAGCTGCTCGAGGTGCAGGGTGGCGCCTTCGAACCACGCCATGCCCACAAGAAACGCGAGGGTGCCGGTGCCGCCCGAGAGCCCCGTGGTCTCGGTGTCGAGAAAGAGGGCGCGGCCCGCTTCGAAGCCCGCAAGGGCGGGGTCGAGCGCGAGCGTGGCGGCGTGCGAGCCCGCCACGTCGAGGGCGCGACGGAGGGCCACGCGGCCGTGTCGCGCGTCGTCGTCGTAGGTGCGCAGCGCGCGGTGCGTGACGGCGCCGTCGTTCTCGGTGTGCGCGGTGAAGGGCCACGCGCATTGCGCCACGGGCGCGGCGGGTGCGTCGGGCGCGGGCTTGCGCTTCGTGCGCGCGGCCACGGCCTTGAGGCGCGCGCGGAGGTCGTCGGGGGCGGGCTCCGCGGCCACCGCGGGCTCCGCGACGGGCGGCGCATCGGCAGTGGGGGGAGCGGCCGCGTCGCGCAGTCGAGCGAGCTTGCGCCGAAGGTCCATCGCGGTTACTCGGGCGGACCGTATCGCACTACGCGGGAGGGGTCACCCCGAGCGCGCGAAAGATCGCCACGGCGAGCTGCTTGCGACCGGCCGCGCCCGAGTCGATGCCGGGGGCCACGCAGGCGGGGCAGCCGTCTTCGCAGGGGCACGAGATCACCGCGCCGTAGGCCCGCGCCATGAGCTCGTCGCGGCGTTCGAAGGCGCGCTCGGCGAGCCCCACGCCGCCGGCCACGGAGTCGAAGAGAAACACCGTGGGGGCGGTGCCCGGCCCGGTGGTGTCGTCGCGCGCGGGCGGGGCGTCGTCGACGCGCCCGCCGAGGGTGGTGTCGAGGTCTTGCGGCGCGCACATGAGCGCGAGGCTGGCCATGGTGCGCAGCGACCACGCCACGCCGCGCAGCCCGTCGAGCGCGCGCGCGCGGCCCGCGGGGGCGCCGAGGTCGTCGGGCGTGGCCGACAGCTCTTCGAGCACCTCTTCGGGGAGCACCATCCAGAAGGCGCTCGTCTGCATCTCGATGGGATCGCCGTCGAGCTCGCCGTAGCCGAGGTTCTCGTGGGTGTGAAAGCGAATCTTCTTCCACCCCACGAGGTGCGTCGACACGTTGACCTCGCCGAAGCCGCAGGTGTCGCCGTGGTCGTCGCGGAGCGAGCCCGTGCGCGCGGCCTCGATCACCGCCACCTCGACGCGCGTGAGGGGCTCGGTGAACCAGTCGTGCGGCGACGGCTCGACGAGCACCTTGCGCAGCGCCGCGTCGACGCGCGCGACGAGGTACGTGCTCCCCTCGTGCTGATAGATGGCGTTGGGGTGG
>CANMAT010000145.1 GCA_947494865.1 Deltaproteobacteria bacterium | reverse complement strand
TCGACAGGTCGGCAGCCGCGTCGCGCTCCTGGCAGCGCCAGCAGGGCGAGCGCTCGCCCCACGCGAGCCACGCGCGCGCGGGCGCTGCGCCCGTCGCGAGGCGACGGAGGCCGAAGGCGAGCGACGCGTCGACGAAGTGGTCACGACCGGGCGTCGCGGCGAGCGTCGCGGTGAGCGCGACCCCGTCGCCGGCGCCGAGGCCCGCCCACGATTCGAGCGACTCGTCGGCGGCGAAGCGCGTCGTCCACGGGAGCGCGTAGGTGGCGTCGCGCGTGAGGAAGGCCGCGAGCGCGCCTGGCTCGCTGTCGTACGAGTGCGCTCCGCGGAGCAGCGCGGTGGCGCGCGCGACGTCGCCCGCGCGCAGCTCGATGGCGCCCGCGAGCTCCTGCGCCTCATGTTGGGTGAAGCCGTCGCCGAGGTCGGGCGCGAGCGCGGCCGCCAGCCTGCGCGCCTCGTCGTGGCGCCCGAGCACGCTCTCGTACGCAGCCAGCGACGCGGCCACCCGCGCCCGCACCACGCGCATCGCGGGCGAGAGCCGCGCGTCGGGCTCCGCGGCCAGCGCCTCGTGCGCGGAGCGCGTGAGCCCCGCGACGCGAAACAACTCCGCGGCGCGGTGAAGCAACGGTGACGACATGGCCTGCGGCACCGCGACGGTGGGCACGTCGCGGTCGCCCGCTTCGAGCCGGAGGAGGGCCTCGACCTCGACCCACCCCGCGTACGGAGCACCGAGGCGCACGCGGGCGTCGCGCAGCGTCGCGAGGCGCGCGTCGCCCTGCTCGAGGTCGGCGAGGAAGAGCGCGCAGCGCCACCCCTGGTTGCCCTGGATCTGCGCGCGCAGTTCGGTCCTCGCCGCGGCGCTCCCGGCCCGCGCGTGCACCGCCAGGGCGGCACACTTCAAGGCGAATTCGAGCGGCGTGCCGAACACCTCGCGCCGTGATCGCACGTGCGCCAGGTCGAGGAAGCGCGCCGACTCTTCGAAGCGCCCCGCGTAGAGGTGCGCGAGCGCGGCGAACACCTCTTGCCCGCGAAACCCGTCAGGGGTCTCGGTGATGCCGTGCAGCAGACGGCTCGCGCGCGTCGCGTCGCCCGAGAGCATCGCGACCTGCGCGGCCGTCCATCGCGAGGCGACGTCGCCGCAGCGCTCGCCCATCGCGATCGCTTCGGCGAAGCGACCGTGACGCGCCAGGATCTCGACGCCCACGCGGCAGTGCTTCGTGAGCGACCAGAGGCCCGAGACGGCCCGCACCTCGCGCGCGTCTTTGAGCCTGCCGCGCGCTTGATTGGCCACGCGGAGCACGCCCATTTCGCGTCGAAGCGGCGTGGCGGCGGCGATAAGGTCGGCCGACACGCTGCGAAACGCGAGCGGTTGATCGTCGCGCGCGGTGACCGTGGCGGAGCCCGCGACGCCGCCGCCCATCGACATGCGCGCGAGCTCGCCCACGAGCACCAGGCCCGCGAAGGCCGCGAGCGACGCCACCACACCCGAGCGCGCCACCGCGCGGCGCAGCGGCCCCGCCACGACGGCTGCTCCCTCGAACACCACGGGCACCGCCGCGAGGGGCGCCTCGCCCGCCTGCGCGGTGGGCTCGGGCGCGGGCACGAGCGACCAGCGCACCGCGACGGAGCGAATGTCTTGCCGCGCCACCATGCGACCGAAGGCCTGCACGCGGTCGCCCGCGGCCACCGACGCGAGCACCACGTGCTGGTTGCTGAGCATCGCGCCGCCCGCCTCGTCGGCGCCCTCGACGCGCGCTCGCACGGCGCGCGGGAGGCGCGGGAGCGTGCAGCCCGTCCATACCTCGCGCGAGCCCGCGAGCACCGCGATGGGCCCCTCGAGGTGAATGAGCACGCCGTCGTCGCCGCGCAGCGCGACGGAGGGAGCGCGCAGGCTCGACGACCGGTCGAGCGCGTCTTTGAGCGAGTCGGGCCGGCGCTCGGCGCGGGCCGTGGTGGCCGCTGAACCGCGGTTCACTTCGAACGCTTCGGGGGCGTCGCCCTCGACGACGAGCACGCCCGAGATCACTGCGCGCGCGCCGTCGGCGAGGTCGGGTGCGCTGGTGGGACGAGCGAGCTCGCGGCGGCCCCACGCGGTCGACTCGCGGCCCCGGCGGCGCGCCTCGACCCACGCCATCGCGCAGCCGAGGGCGCCCGCCACGACGAGGAGCGCGGGCCACACGAGGTGACCGTAGACCAGCAACCATGGCAGCTCGCTCATGGGCAGGCACGTAGCCACAGGGCGCACCGCGAGACAAGCGCCACGCCCCGAAGGATTACGGCACCGAGGCCGAGACACCTTGCGCGGGCGCGGGCAGATCGACGGGCTGCGCGAGCGCGAAGGCCACGGCGTCGGGCACCCGCGCGAGGGGCACGCCCTTCCAGAATACCCACCACTCGGGCGTCTTCAAGAGGCCGTCGGCGAGCTTGGTGTACCACTCGTTGATGGGGTTCGAACTGCGCGCGCGCCAGAACACCGTGGGCGAGTCGGACATCATAGACTCCCACAGGTCGCGCGCGATGCCCTCGCCGCGCGCCTCGCGATCGGTGGCGAACTTCGTGAGGTACGGGCCGAAGGGGCTGTCGATCACGATGGCGCAGCCGCGGTAGGCCTCTTCGAGGTACACGCGCAGCACCGGGCGCTCGAAGAAGGCCTCGGCGGGCGCGCGCCCGAAGGAGCTCGCGATGAGGGATCGCAGCCGCTCGCGGTCGACGCCGTCGTAGCCCTCGCGGCGCGTGATCACCGCGCCCTTGCGGAGCAGCGTGCCGGCGCCCTTCACCGTGAAGAGCTCGCGCAGGAGGTTGAGCGGCGACGTGATGGTGACCGCGAGCCGATGCGGCGCGGCCGCGACGAGGCGCTGCGACTGCTGCACCATCGCGCGCTCCTTGCGGGTGAGGTCGCGCGAGGTGATGAGCGCGGGCACGTCGGCGGTGAGGTTCACCATCGGGAGGAGCGCGCCGCCTACGCGGAGCCCGCCGGGACGGTGCAGAAAGATGAGCTTGCGCGACTGGAGCCGCCCGAGGAGCGCGCCGAGTTTTTCGAAGCGCTCGTCGGCGGTGGCGCCGTCGTCGAGCGAGAGCGCGAGCACCGGCAGCGTGCCCTCGCGGCAGGCGCGCACCACGGCGTCGGTGAGCGCGTCGACGTCGGCCGACGGCACGATCACGGCGGAGACGCCCTCGCGACCGAGGCGGCGCACGACGCGGGCGGCGTGCTCGGGCGCGTCGGCGGGCGCGAAGGCCCCGAGCACCACGAGCGGCGCGAGGCCGAGCATCGCGAGGAAGCGCAGGTGCAGCACCACGGCCTCGAAGGCGAAGCGCGCCACGTTGGCGTCGACGGCGATGGCCCCGAACTGCTCCTTCGGCTCAGACCGAAAGAGCTGAACGTAGAACTCTGCCTCGGCGCGCCGGCCTACGCTCTCGAGGAAGCGCAGCACCACGTCGGCCGACGTGCTCGCGGCCGGGATCGAGTCGTTCACGGGCGGCTACTCTTCTTCGTCGACGCTGCCGTCGGGGCGGGGCACACAGCGAAACTCGAGCACGGGGACGCCCCCGTCGCCGGGCGCTTCGGGGTTGTGCAGAATGACCCGCGCGCACTCGTGCCGCGTCTGCTTGGGCTGATCGAACTGGATGCGGTAGCGCCCCGGCGGAGCGAGCGATTCGCGCAGGCAAGCGCCGCGCTGCGGGTCGATGACCTCTTCGCGGTGCAGGCCGTCCCAGGTGCCGAGGTCGCGCGTCTCGTTGGGGGCGAGCACGTAGGTGCCCGTCGAGCCGAGGCCGCCGAAGCCCGCGCCCGCGGCGCTGTCACAGCGCGGAAGGTCTACGGGAAAGAGCTTTACGCGCGTGATCTGCGCGGGGTCGTTGAGGTACACGAGCCCGCGGTCGGAGCGGTCGGCGGCGATGTTGAGACGCCAGGCGTGCACCATCTCGTTGAGGTCGGGGTTGGTGGTGAACGTGAGCGGCACGTTCGACGCGTTACGGAGGCGCAGCATCACGAGGGGCTGCGCGCCGGCGTCGCCAGGCGCGTTGGCGGCCGCGTCGGTGAGCGCCGTCGGGGCCGCGGGCGCGACCACCTCGGGGGCGGGCTCGACGCGGGGCGCGGGCGGGCGTGGCGCCTCGGGCTGCGTGCGCTTGCACGCGGTCGAGAGGGACGCGAGGGCGCAGAGCCCGAGGGCGATGGCGGTGTACTTCGAGGTCACGGCTATCCTCAGCCGCCTTCGCGGAGGCCGAGCTCTTTCATCTTGATTTGAAGGCTCTTGCGCGAAATCTTGAGGAGCCTCGCGGCCTGCGTCACGTTGGTGCTCGTCTGCGCGAGCGCCTTCACGATGAGCTCGCGCTCGAGCTTCGCGGTGGCCTCGCGCACCTGCGCCTTGAGGCCGCCCGACGCGGTGGCGTCGCCCTCGTCGACCTCGTCGACGGGGGGCGCGAGGCCCGGCTCCGACGTGTTGCCGCGGAGCTCGATGGGGAGGTTCACGTGCTCGATCACGTCGCCATCGGAGAGCAGCACGCAGCGCTCGATCACGTTCTCGAGCTCGCGGATGTTGCCCGGCCACGCGTAGCTCACGAGGGCCTCGCGCGCCTCCGGCGAGAAGTTGCTCGCGGGCTTCTTGAAGCGCTTCGCGTGAATGGCCAGAAAATGGTCGACGAGCAGGGGGATGTCGCTCCGCCGCTCGCGCAGCGGCGGCAGGTGAATGGGCACCACGTTGAGGCGATAGTAGAGATCCTCGCGGAAGCGCCCGGCGGCGATCTCTTTTTTGAGGTCGCGGTTGGTGGCGGCGATGAGGCGCACGTCGACGGTGATGGGCTTGATGCCCCCCACCCGATCGATCTCGCCCTCTTGAATCGCGCGCAGCAGCTTCACCTGCATGTCGATGGGAATCTCGGCGATCTCGTCGAGGAAGAGC
Source organism: Deltaproteobacteria bacterium (assembly GCA_947494865.1). Taxonomy (GTDB): domain Bacteria; phylum Myxococcota_A; class Polyangia; order Polyangiales; genus CAISKJ01. Next base: position 3,111 of record CANMAT010000145.1, on the reverse strand, counting down.
GTGCCGCCGGAGGCGAGTTCGAAGCGCCCGGGCTTCGAAGTGACCGCGCCCGTGAAGGCCCCGCGCTCGTAGCCGAAGAGCTCGGCCTCCATGAGGTCGCGCGGGATGGCGCCGCAGTTCACGCGAATGAACGACTGGCCCTTGCGCGAGCTGTTGTCGTGGAGGGCGCGCGCGATGAGCTCCTTGCCCGTGCCCGACTCGCCGGTGATGAGCACCGTGGCGGTGGTGTCGGCCACCTTCTCGAGGATCGTGTAGATCTCGCGCATCATGAGGCTCGCGCCGATGATGCGGTAGCGGCCCTGGTCGAGGCCCTCGAGCTGCACCTCGCGGGCGCGCACGTCGCCGGTGCGCAGGGCCTTGGCCACCACGCTGCGAATCTCGCTGAGGTCGAAGGGCTTGGTGATGTAGTCGAAGGCCCCGTGGCGCAGCGCCTCGACGGCGGTGTCGACGGTGCCGTGCGCCGTGATGAGAATCACCGGCAGGTCGGGGTGGTTCTCGCCGCAGTGGCGCAGCACGCCGAGCCCGTCGAGGAGGGGCATGCGCAGGTCGGTGATGAGGCAGTCGATGTGGTGCTCTTTGAGGGCCTCGATGGCCGCCTGGCCGTCGCCCACCGCGTGCACCTCGTAGCCGTCGCCCTGGAGCTGCAGCGACAGCACGCGACGGAGGTTGACCTCGTCGTCGGCGATCAGGATCTGCTTGCGTTCGCCCAGCATCATACGTTGCCCCTTCGCGTTGCCTACGACGCCTGCTGCTCGCTCATGCGGTGCGACAGGTAGTCGATCACGTCGATCTTCGAAACGATACCGAGCAGCGTGGGGCCGTCGGTGACGATGGCGACCTTGGCGTCGGCGAGCACGCTCTTGAGGAGGTCGATGCGGGTGTCGGGGGTCACGCCCGCGTAGTCGCTGTCGAGAATGTGCGCGATGGGCGCGTCGAGGTGGGCCTCGCCCGACACGAGGTTACGCAGCACCTCGACCTCGCTCACGATGCCCTTGAGCTGCTCGCCGTCTACGACCGGGAGCTGCGACACGCCGTGCTGCTTCATCTTGCCGATCACGGTGCGGAGCGTCTCGTCGCTGCGCGCGGTGACCAGGTGCTGCGGCTTGAGCGCGAGGAGCTCGCGCACGGTGCCCAGCGTAGGCTCGTCGGCGAAGCCGTTCTCGCGCATCCACTCGTCGTTGAAGACCTTGGAGAGGTAGCGGCTCGCGCTGTCGGGCAACAGCACCACGATGCGCTCGGCCTTCGCCCGCCCGCGGGCCCACTTGATGGCGCCCGCCACGGCCGCGCCGCACGAGCCGCCCACGTAGAGGCCCTCGAGGCGCACGAGGTCGCGCGTCATCATGAAGCACTCGCGGTCGTCGACGCGCACGCAGTCGTCGAGCACCTTGAGGTTCATGGTGGAGGGGAAGAAATCTTCGCCGATGCCCTCGACCTTGTACGAGAAGGGCCGCGTCACGAGGCCGTGCTTCACGAAGTCGTAGTAGACCGACCCCACGGGGTCGACGCCCACGATCTGCACGTCGGGCTTCTGCTCCTTGAGGTATTTGCCCGTGCCCGAGAGCGTGCCGCCGGTGCCCATGCCCGCGACGAGCACGTCGATCTCGCCCCCCGTCTGCGCCCAGATCTCGGGCCCCGTGGAGCGGTAGTGACCGTCGGGGTTGTCGGGGTTGTGATACTGGTTCGCCAGCGTCGCGTTGGGCGTCTCTTCGGCGATTCTGCGGGCGACCGAGTAGTAGCTCCGCGGGTCGTTGGGCTCGACCGCGGAGGGGCACACCACCACGCGCGCGCCCCACGCGCGCAGCGCCGCGATCTTCTCTTGCGACATCTTGTCGGGCATCACGAAGACGCAGCGATACCCCTTGACCGCGGCCACCATGGCGAGCCCCGCGCCGGTGTTGCCGCTCGTGGCCTCGACGATGGTGCCGCCGGGCTTGAGCCTGCCCTCCTCTTCGGCCGCGCGAATCATGTTGATCGCGATGCGATCTTTCATCGACCCCGCGGGGTTCATGAACTCGCACTTCACGTAGATTTCGGCCTGCACGTCGGCCGGCACCACGCGGTTGAGCTTGACGATCGGTGTGCCACCGACCGCGTCGAGGATAGAAGCGTGGGCGCCGTGCATCATTCTGGTCGCGCCTCCTCTATCACATTCGCGCCCCCAGTTGGCGCACGGCGTCACGGCCCCGCGACGCGCATCGCCGCCCACAATTCGAAGAGCGGCGCCCCGTCGGGCTGCGTCACCACGCGCACGCGGCGCAATCCAGTGAACGCCTCGGAGCGCATGAGGGCGCGCAGGCGCGCGTCGCCGTCGAGCCACTCTTGCGGCCCGAAGCCCGGCGCGAAGAGCCCGTCGGACCACACCAGGAACACGTGGAGCACGCCCGGTCGCACCGGGAGCGCGAACTTGGTGATGTCGGTGACGCCCCACTGCCAGCGCCCCATGGACCTCACGACGTGCAGCGGGTGCCACGCGTAGTCGGCCACGACCACCTCGGCGGGCGCGCCGTGGCGCACGCGATCGACCTCGTCGCGAATGAGAAAGGGCAGCGCGACGCGCTCGCGGGCGACCTTCCACCCGCGGTATCCGCCGCCGCCGGCGAGGGTGTAGAAGCCGCGGTCGGCGGAGCCTCCGACGAGGAACGCGTGCGCCGCGCGGGCCGTGGGCACGCACGCGAGCCACGCCACGAGCGCGACCGCGAGGTGCCGCGCGCGTCCGACGCGCTCGGCGAGGGCGCCGACGAGGAGCGCGAAGGGCGCGAGGGCCACGAAGGCGTAGCGCTCGGCGTCGATGGCGGGGAGGTTCCACGGGCGCGCGGGGGCGAGCACGAGGGGGAGGCCCACGAGCGCGAGGGCCATGTGCAGCGACGCGTAGCGGGCGAGCGAGACCGCTTGCGGCGGGGCGTCGTCGCGCGGGCGCGCGGCGACGACGATGAGTGCGACCACGAGCGCGGCGAGCGCGAGCTCGGGCGCGAGGGGCCACTGCGTTCCGGTGAAGTGGCGCAGCGTCGACTCGCCGTCGAGGCCGCCGAGCACCGTGCGGAGGTACACGTACACGCGCTGATCGAAGATGGTGAAATAGTGCTTGGGGCGGCCGTCGTACACGCGCACCAC
>CANMAT010000144.1 GCA_947494865.1 Deltaproteobacteria bacterium | reverse complement strand
GAAGCGCTCGCGCGACGTGGCGTGCGCGGCCACCTCGGCGGCGGTGAGGTACATCGGCAGCGCGCGGTTGCCGAGCCAGAGGGCCGCCTGGTCGCTGAAGTTGGGCGAGGTGTTAAGCCCGCTCTGACCGCCGGGGATCACGTTGCGGCCCGCCGTGGCGCCGCCCCGGTGAAAGGCCACCACCATGCGGTACGTGGGGCCCGAGCCGAAGGTGAAGCTCTCGCCGCTGAGGCCCGAGTTGGCCGCGTCGACCCCCCACTGATCGCCGCCGCGGGGAAAGCCCGGGAGCATCGCGCGCGGATCGCCCGCGGGGAGCATCGGCGCGAGCGGCACGCGCGCCGGCGTGATGGAGAAGCCCGCGGTGATGGGCCCGAAGGTGGAGTTGTCGCCGAGAAACTCCGACAGAATGGAGTCGAAGCGCACGTGGTGGCGCAGGCCCCACACGTACTGGTTCATGTCGCGCGTGCCGAAGCCGCCGGCGCCGGGGCCCGACGGGTTGGCGCGCAGAAACGTGAGCGCCTGGTCGAGCGCGGCGAGGGCCACCTCGCGGCTCGTCTCGACGGGCTCCGTGCCGAGCACGTCGAAGTAGGCCGACTCTTGCGTGGCGGGGTTCCACGAGGCGAGGCGGGTGGTGTTGGTGGCGCCGCGGCCGTCGAGCATGAGCACCAGCGTGCGCGCGCGCGCCGTGCTGCCGCCGCCCGCGAAGGGGTCGCCGGGCCAGCGCTCGTCGTCGAACACGCCGCGCACGAAGCGGCCCGCCCAGGCGTTGAAGAGCATCGTGGCGACGGCGTGCTCGCGCTCGCCCGCGGCCACCGTGTGATAGAAGGTCTCGACGCCGGAGGGGGTGAGAAAGCCCGCGGTGCTCCACGCGCGGAGCCTGCGCGCGACCTCGTCGTAGTCGGCGCCCGCGGCGCGGTACATCACCGCGAGGCGCGCTTCGGGGGTGCCCGCGGCGGGCGCGCCCATCGAGGCCGCGCGCGCCCGATCGATCGCGTCGAGGAGCGCCGGCGTAAACTGCTCGCCGAGGGGCGACCGCGCGTCGGCCTGCACGCGCGCCATGGCCTCCTCGTCGAGGTTGCGGGCCGCCACCCCCTCACGCAACAGCGTGTCGATGCGCTCGGCGCGGTAGCCGTCGTTCCACGGGCCGCCGATGTAGTAGGGGTCGTTGGTGAGGGAGTTGTCGTCGGTGATGCGCCCCGGCTGGTTGTTGGCCGTGAGCACGTAGCCCCGCGCGGGGTCGAGCGACGCGGGCGTGCGCTCGAAGGGCACCACGCACTGGTACGGGTCCGTGGCGCCTGGTGTCTCGTCGACGATGGTGTTGCGAATGGGGATGTGAAAGCCCCCGAAGCGCGTGCCGTCGAGCAGGAGGCCCGGGTCGGCGCCGGCGGCCCACGTGCGGTCGGCGTTGCGCGGCAGCCACGCGCGGCACGGCGTGGCTTGATAGCCCGAGTAGTACACCGAGCCCGCCGCGTCGGCGGCCACCTGGTTGAGCGAGAAGGCCACGAGGCCCTTCGTCGCCTCGCGGTACTCGCCCACGTTGTTGGCCGTGCCGAAGCGCGCGAACGATTCGAAGATGTTGCTCGCGTCGAGGCCCACGTAGTCGAAGCTCACCGCGGTGATGGCGCCGTCGCCGTCGGTGTCGCGCGGCACGATCCACTGGCCGAGCAGGTACACGCGCGACTCGCCCGCCGCGAGGGTCTCCGACGCGGTGACGGTGCGGCCCTCGATGGCGGTGATCCACCGGCCGTCGAAGGTGGTGAAGCGCGACACGCTCTCGGTGCGGCCGCGGCTCATGAGGGCGGGCACGTCGGCCACCTCGACGCGCTCGTCGACGCGCACGAGGGGGCGGCTCGCGCCGCCGAAGCGGCTCGCCGTGGGGACGCCCGCGGCGTCGAGGGTGATCTCCTCGCGGTACCAGTCGGTGATGTCGCCGCTGAGCTGCGTGAAGCCCCACGCCACGCGGCCGTTGGTGCCCATGGCCACATATGGGAGCAGCGGCAGCGCCACGCCCACCTGGTGAATGTCGCCGCGCCCGAGCACCTCGGTGTCGAGGCCGATCTGGTAGAACAGCGACGGGATGGTGAGCGGCAGGTGCCCGTCGGCCGCGAGCAGGGTGGACCCGTCGCGCGTGGCGCGGCCCATCACGGCCCACGCGTTGGAGCCGAAGCCCTCGACGCGGTGCAGCCGCAGCTCGATGCGCTCGAGGGTGTCGGCGAGGTGATCGAGCATCGCGAGGGGCGTGCGCTGCGGCGCCCGGTTGCGCGCCACGGGCCCGCGCGGCAGGTGGCGCGCGGCGGGGGGAGGCGTCGGGAGGCGGTCGAGCGTCGAGGGCATCGGCGCGGCCGTCTCGAGGCCCCAGCCGTCGGCCGAGGCCGTGGGGCGAATCTGCGTCACGCGCTCGAAGATGTCGGGCCGCGCGCCCGCCCGGCGAAGGTCTGCGAGAGCCTGCCCGGTGAAGTCGCCGGGGAGGCGCGCGTTGGCGCGGGCGCGGTCGACGTCGCCCGTCTCGTAGCCGCTCTGATAGAGGAAGGTGGTGCCCATCGCGACGACGTCACGACGGGTAAAATCCTGCATGAGATCAGCGGGTTGGCGGCCGAAGAGGGTGGCCGCGAGGCGCAGCTCGCTGGGCGGCGGGAGCAGCCCCTCGCGCACCTTGGCGACGTAGGCGTTGATGCCCGCGGCGAAGGCGTCGAAGCGCTGCTGCTCGGGGACGGTGAGCGCGCCGAGGAGCTGCTCGGTCACGTACGTCATGCCCGTCTGCCGGCTCTGGAGGTCGGTCTCGAGGGCGGCGTCGCCGAGGAGGGCCGACACCTTGCCTTGCGCGAGCCTGCGCGCGAGGTCGAGGGTGAAGTACCGATCGCGCGCCACCACGAAGCCCTGCACGCGCGCGAGGTCTTCGCGGTCGGCGGCGTAGATGTGCGGCACGTTGGCTTCGGTGCGGAGCACGTGGGCCTCGCCGCGGAGCCCGGGGATCTCCCACGCCTCGCTCTCGGGCACCGACGTGATGCCCCCATCACCCGCGCGCGCGTCGACGGCCGCGTCGGTGACCGAGGCCTCCGCGGCGTCGCCCCCGTCGGCGGCGGTGGAGGCGTCGACGGGCGCGGGCTGCGGGTCGGAGCAGGCCGCGAGGAGCGCGAGCACGGCGGCGAGCGTGAGGGTGCGATGAACGCGCGGGAGGGTCATAGGCCCGCGATGAAGCCCGACGCCCGCGGGCCGTGTCAACCCGACGCTGCGCTCACACGCCTTCGAAGAGCAGGTCGAGCGCTTCTTTGAACGCGCGCGCGTTGGGGTACCGCTCGGCCGGGTCGCGGGCGAAGCACTTGAGCACCACCTGCCAGGCGGTGCCGTTCATGAGCCCCATGGCCGCGAGGGAGGGCGGGTCTTGCGTGGCCAGCACGGTGATGAGCGACATGGGGTTGTTGTCGGCGGCGTTGAAGGGCGGCTCGCCGGCGATCATCTGGAAGAGGATGACCCCGAGGGCCCACACGTCGGCGCGCGCGTCGAGCTTGCTGGCCCCGAAGAAGGCCTCGGGGGCCATGTAGAGGGGCGTGCCCATGAGCTCGTGGGAGCTCGTCATGCGGGCGTCGCTGAGCTGCGCGATGCCGAAATCGAGCACCTTGGGCACCGGGTCGCCGCTGCCCGTGTTGGCGATGAAGATGTTCTCGGGCTTGAGGTCGCGGTGCACCACGCCGGCCTCGTGGGCGCACGCGATGGCGTCGATCACCGGGAGGAGGAGCAGCACGGCGTCGCCCGCGGGGAGCCTGCGGCCCGGCAGGTCGGCGAGGTGCCGCTCGAGCGTCACGCCGAGGAGAAACTCCTGCACGGCGAAGAGGAGCCCCGTGGGGCCGTCGCGGCCCACGTCGAGGGCGTCGACCACGTTGGGGTGCTGGCGCCCCTCCTTGCGCACGCGGTTGGCGGCCTGGGCCTCGCGCACGAAGCGCTGCATCGCGTTGTCGGTGCCGTTGCCCTCGTAGTGAAAGAGCTTCACCGCCACCTCGCGGCCGACCCACGTGTTGGTGGCCCGGTACACGGCCCCCGAGGTGCCCGCGCCGATGAACTCCTCGAGGCGATACTTGCCGTCGACGACGCTGCCCACGCGGGCCTTGCTGGCGCGAACGATCTTCTCGTAGCTGTGGGTGTTCATGCGCCGCGCGCGATCCCTTCTGCGAGGTGCGCCGAGAGCAGCGCGATGTAGTGCGCGTGATCGTCGGCCGCGGCGCACTCTCGCGCCGAGTGCATCGAGAGCATCGGGGCGCCGATGTCGACCACGGGCATGCCCATGCCCGCCGCCGTGATGGGCCCGATGGTGGAGCCGCACCCGAGGTCGGTGCGCGTCACGAAATCTTGCAGGGGGACGCCCGCCTTGCGCGCGAGGCCCTTGAGCCGCGCGTACGTCTCGCCAGAGGTGCCATAGCGCTGGTTGTGGTTGCTCTTGAGCACCGGGCCGCCGCCCAGGAGGGGCTTGTGCCGCGGCTCGTGGCGGTCGCCGAAGTTGGGGTGCGCGGCGTGGGCCATGTCGGCCGACACCATGAGGCTCGACGCCACCGCGGCGTGGTAGGCGCTGCGCGCGCCGCCGAGGGCGTCGATGACGCGCTCGACCACGACGGGGAGCATCGTGCCCGCGGCGCCGTCGACGGACCCGGAGCCCACCTCTTCGTGGTCGAAGCACGCGAGGAGGGGGAGCGTGTCGGCGTCGCCGTGCGCGCCCGACGCGAGGAGGGCCTCGAGGCCCGCGTGACACGACGCCAGGTTGTCGAGCCGCGCCGAGAACACGAACTCGTCGCGGGCGCCGCCGCGGGTGGGCTTCGCGAGGTCGTAGAGCGAGAGGTCGTGGCCCGCGACGGCGGCCTCGTCGACGCCCGCGGCCCGCGCGATGAGCGCGAGGAACTCCGCCGCGGCGTCGGCCCCGTCGCGCGCGAGCGACCACATCGGCGCGAGGTGGAGCTGCGGGTTGAGCTTGAGGCCCTCGTCGTTCACCTTGCGGTCGAGGTGGATGGCGAGCTGCGACACGCGCGCGAGGGCCTTGTCGATGCGAAGCGCGTGGGCCGCGCCGTCGAGGGTGAAGACGGCGCCGGCGAGGCCGAGGTCGCGGTCGAGCCACGAGTTCCACAACGCGCCGCCGTAGACCTCGACGCCGAGCTGAAAGCACCCCTCGCTCACGTACGCCGCGCGGGCCTTGAGGCGCAGGTGCGGCGCGTCGGTGTGGGCGCCGACGGCCGCCACGGCGCGGGGCGCGCGCTCGGCGCGGAGGTAGAACGCGATCACCGTGGCGCCGCGGGCGACGTACCACCCGCCCGCCGCGAGCTCCCACCGCGGGGCCGTGAGGTCGAGCGGGCGATACCCCGCGGCCGAGAGGGCCGAGACCAGGGAGCGCGCCGCGTGGCGCGGCGACGGAGACGCTTCAACGAAGGAGCAAAGGCCCTGCGCGGGGTGCATACCCCACGGATCAAGCACGCGGTACAACGCCGGTGTCAACACGCAAGCGCCGCCACCCGCGCGGAGCGCCAACGCTGCGCGCGCGCCCGGCACCGGCGCAAATTCAGCCGTCGCACACGACGAGGTCCATCGCGGCGAGCTCTTCGAGGGTGGGCGCCTCGAGGTAGGCCACGAGGGGGAGGTAGGCCTCGGCGAAGCCGCGAAGAATGAGCCGCGCGCCCCACTCCAACATCCCGCGGCGGGTCTGGGCCTCGAGGCCGGCGAGGGCGCCGTCGACGTCGAGGGCCGAGACGCGCTCGGGTTTCGCGCGCGCCGGAACGTTGGCGAGCGCCTCACGCAGCGACGAGAGGGCCGCGCGGGTGCGGGTGAAATCGCTCTGCGCGCCGCCTACGTCGCGGAGCCAGCGGTCGCCCGTCATGGGCACGCCGGGCCCGAAGCCCCGCAGCTCGCGGAACCACCGCCGCGCGCCGTCGACCATGGGGGCCTCCGAGGCGTCGCCGATCTTGAGGGGCGCCACGGCGCGGCGCATGGCCTTGCGCGCCTCGTGAAACTCAGACTTCGCGTAGAGCCCCGCGGCCGCCGCGAGCCACGCCGCGGGCGACGCCATGCGCCCGCCCGCCTCGAGGGGGCACTCGGCGAGCACCGTGGCGGCGGAGAGGTCGCCGCCGAAGTGCAGCCGCAGGAGGGCCGACCAGAGGCGCGCCTCGTCGTCGTCGCGGTCGAGCGCGAGGGCGTTGCGCGCGCTCTGCAGCGCCGCCATGAACTCTCCGCCCGCCGACAGCGACACGGCGAGCATGCGCTCGATGCAGGCCACGTCGGGGGCGAGGTCGCGCGCGGCCACGAGGGCCCAGCTCGTCGCGGCGGCGTGCGCGAGGGGGTCGGGGTCGCGCAGGCCGAAGAGCCCGAGGGCCACATACGCAGCCGCGCAGCGGGGCGACGCGGCGATCACCTCGTGCAGACGCCGACGGGCGCCGTCGAGGTCGCCCGCGAGCCCGCGCGCCACGGCCGCGCCCACCGCGCCGCGCACGTCGCCGCCGCGCGCCGCCTCGTCGAAGAGCACCGCCGCGCGCGACACGAGGCCCGGCGAGGCGCCGCGCTTCCACGCCGCGAGTCCCTCGTGGAGGGTGCGCACGCCGGCCTCGAACGCGCTCACGCGGGGCCTTCCTTCATGGGCTCGTCGACGCGGATGCCGTCGGCGCGCGCGCCGCGCAGGGCCACCTCGGCGAGCATCGCGCCGCGGAGGCGGTGGTACACCTTGAGGGTGGTGCGGGCCCAGTCGTCGACGGCCGCGCGGGCCTCGCGCTCGGGCACGAACCAGTCGAGCAGAAAGTCGCCCGCGAGCTGGCGCGACTCGACGGCGGCGCGGCCCGCGCGGCTCGGCTCGGGGCCAAGCTCGCCGAACTCGGCGTGGCCCGCGTCGGGCTCGTCGAAGAAGCGCTCCTCAGCGGCGGCGTGGAGCCACGCGCGGATGGCCACCGACGCGTGGTCGCGCGAGGCCGCGCAGCGCAGGTGCTCCCACCGCATGGTGAGCGGGTGCCCGAGGAGCTCGACCATCTCGCGCGCCACCACCTGCGCGAAGCGCGGATAGGGACGCTGCATCGGGCCCAGCACAGCCTGCGCGAGGTCGGTCATGCGGGCGCGGCTGCGCTCTTCGCCCGAGATCCAATCGGCGCTCGCGGCGAGCCACTGCGAGGCCGGGTCGAGGGCGTCGGCCGAGAGGGCGCGCAGCCCGTCGAGGCCCGCCCAGCGCCGCGCGAGCACGAAGTCGTACCAGCGCCGCGCCACGCTCACGGCGCGCACGGGCGGATCTTCGGCGTCGGCCGCGCGGAGCTCCTGGTAGTGGTCCCTCCAGGCGTTGAGGTCGCCGCCGCCGGCGTGGCACGCGAGGGTGACCTCGGTGCTCAGCGAGGCCACACTCTTGAAGGCCCGCGCCACGTCTCCGCGGAGCGCGTCGCTCGCGCCCAACATGCCCGCGAGGCCGAGCACCAGGGCCGTCGCCCAGTGCGGCGCGTGCCCCTCGGCGGCCGCCTGCGCGAGGTGCCGCAGGGGCTCCGCCCCGACGCCCGGATGTGTGAGCAGGGTGAGGGCGTGGTCCATCGCGCGCGGGTCGGCGTTGGCGGCCAGCGCGCGCTGCGCCAGCATGAGGGCCCGGCGCACCTCGGCGGCCTGCGCCCCGTGGCCAAACAAAGGGACGTAGCGACCGCTGCGCAGCGCCACGAGCTCGGCCGCCGAGCACGGCGTCGAGGGCAGCTCGACGACCGGCACCTCGCCGGGCGCCACGCGCGCCTGTCGGCACGACTCTGGGGAGACCGGCGCGTGCCACGGAGGCGATGACAAGAGCCACGGCAATCGGGGGTCGGACACGGCGCTCAGGCATCGTAACGCATTCCGCTCGCCGCGGGGCAACCCGTCGACCGCGCCGCGTTGCGCTTGACAGGAGCCCGCGGAGTCATCGACACGTCACGCTCGCGTGAACCCCCGATCTGCACCCCTCTGGCTCACGCTCCTCGGCGCCGCGCTCGCGCCCGCGCGCGCCGCGGCGCAGCACCCGCCCCTCGAGGCCGTGCGCCCGGGCCCGCGCCCCGCGACGGCCTCCCACGGCG
>CANMAT010000143.1 GCA_947494865.1 Deltaproteobacteria bacterium | reverse complement strand
GCGTGAGGCCGGCGCCGGGCGCCGCGTTCGCCGCGAGGGCGACGGCCTCGCGAGGCGCACGATGACGTTTCTGCGACGCGCACCTTTCACGCAACTTACGGCGCTGTCGTCGGGGCCGCTCGGCGTTACGCTTGGCGCGATGACGTCGTCTGCTGCGCGCGTCGAGGTGTTGTCCGCGGTCGCCGGTGTACGACGGCGCCGCGCCGCGCGCCAGCTCGGCCTGGCGGGCGCGCTGGTCGCGCTGGCGCTCCTCGCGGCGTCGAGCGCGCCGAGCGCCGTCGCGTTCGCGCTGCTCATGGCGGTGGCCGTCGCGGCGGCCGCGCTGGGGCGCTCGCTGCGCCTGCGCCCGGGCACGCTCGCCGTCGACGCGCGCGTCACCTGGCAGCCGCGCGGCGCGGCGCCGTGGAGCTGCCCGCGCGAGGCCCTCGTGGCCGGCTGGCACGAGCCCGCGGCCGACGGCGAGCGGGTGGTGTTTCAGTTCAGCCACGGCGACGAGCTGGTGGCCATGGTCGACGGCCCCGAGACGGCGCGCGCCTGCCTCGACCGCGCGGGCGTCGGCGTGGGGCAGCGCGCGATGCTCTTCGCGACGCGCTCGTCGATGGCGCGCATGGCGTGGTTCTTCGGGGCCTTCGCGATGGGCTTCTCGGCCCTCATGCTGGCGCTGGTCACGCTGTTCTCGTTCATGGTGTTCCCGTGGGCGGGGGTGGTGATGCTCCTGCCCCTGGCGACGACGGCGCTGCTCACCGTGGTGATGCTCCGCCCCGTCGACACGATGGAGGTGCTCGTCGGCTCCGACGGCCTCACGGTGCGCGGCGAGCTCGACGACCGCTTCGTGGCCTTCGCCTCCGTCGACGAGGTGCGCGACGAGGACCGCGGCGTGGCCCTCTCGCTCCGCGACGGCGGCGAGTTCGTGGTGGCCGGCCCCGCCCTCGGCGCGTGGCAGCGCCGCGCCGTGTCCGAGCGCATCCGCGACGCCCTCGACGCCCTGCGCGCGGCCGACGCCTCGGCGCGCACCCGCTCGCTCCTCGCCCGCGGCGACACGCCCTTCGACGCGTGGCGCTCCTCGCTGCGCGCGCAGGCCCGCGGCGAGGCCATCTACCGCAACAACGCCCTCGACCGGGCCGAGCTCTTCGACGTGCTCGACGACACCTCGGCGCCCCCCGCGCAGCGCGCCGCGGCCGCCATGGTGCTCGCCGCCCTCGACGATCGCCGCGACGAGGCCCTCACCCGCGTGCGCGTGGCGGCCGAGAGCTCGGCGAGCGACCCGCTGCGCAGGGCCCTCGAGCGCGTGCTCGACGACGGCCTCGACGAGCGCGCGTGGATGCGCCTCGAGCGCGCCGCCGAGCGGCGCTGACGACGCCCTCGCGCTGGGATACCGTGCGCGGCGATGAAGCTCCGCTCGGGCCTTGGGGTCGCGGCCGTCGCGGTCGCGTGCGCGTGGTGGTCGCTCGCAGCGCGTGAGGCGCCCGCCGACCCGCAGCGCGAGGGGCCCGCGCCGCCGGTCGTGCTGCTCGAAGGTGCGCCCGATGGGGCCGAGACGCGCGTGATGCTCCGCGCCGTCGCGACGAACGCGCGGCCGCGGGTGCTGGGGGTGGTGACCCACGTCGCGGGTTCGGCGCGGCGGGGCACCGTGGTCGCGCGCGCCGGAGTCTCACCGCGCGTGTACGTGGTGGCCGCGGAGCGACCGTCGCGGCGCGGGAGCACCTACGAGAGCGCCCTGTGGCGCGTCGACGAGGGCGCCGCCGCCGTGCGCCTCGCGGGCGAGCTCACCGACGCGTCGCGCGCGCTGGTGACCGAGCGCGGCTCGCTGGTGGTGCAGCGCGGACGCGACGGCGACGAGCCCACGCTCACCGACCGCGTGCTGCGCGAGCGCGTCGACGCGCTCTCGCTCGACGTCGTAGACCCCACCAGCGGCGCCCTTCGCGCCGCGTGGACGGGCCGCGGGATGATCGCCTTTCTCGCGGCCCCGCTGCGCGGCGACGAGGCCCTCGTCTATCACGTGCACGAGGGCGGGGCGTCGCTCTTCGCGCTCGACGTGAGCACGCGCGCCACGCGCACGATCATCGATCGCATGGACCCGCTGGCGCGGGATTTCTCCTACGACGCCGCGCGCGACGAGGTGGCCTTCGTGCGGGCGAGCGAGCGCCGCGCGGGCGTGTGGGAGGTGGTCACGGTGCCCGCCCACGGGCCGCCGCGCGCGCCCGAAGAAGCGCAGGTGCGCTGGCGCGCCGCGAGCGACCACCTGATGCCGCGCCTCTTGCGAGACGGAGCGCTCGTGATCTCGCTGCCCGACGACAAGGGCCTCGGGGTGATCGAGGCGTTTCCGCGGCTCCCTGCGCGCGTAGCGCCGCTCGGAGACGGCGCCGATGAGGCCCTCGGCGAGAGCGACGACGGGCGCTGGGTGGCCCTTCGACACCGCACGCAGGGCCGCGAGGTGCTGGGGCTCTACGAGCGCGCGTCGCACCGCGCGGTGCAGCTCGACGAGGGCGGCGACGCGGTGGAGTTCGCGGGCTTCGCCACGGTGACGCCGTGAGGGCGCTGACGTGCTTCGTAGCGGGCGCGGCTGCGCTGCTCGCGGTGTCGGCGGCGGGCGCGCAGTGCACCGGGGGCGCGGCGTGTCCGCCGTGCGCGTCGTGCCGCGTGGTCGCGTCGTCGGGGAGCAACCCCACGGTGGCGGCGATGGCGTCGCTCTTCGATCAGATCGCCGCGGGTCCCACGCGCTACGGCGCGCTCGGGTGGGATTTCGCCGGGCGCACCACGGTCGGCTCGGGCAACGGGTGGTGCGGCGGCAGCGGCCCGCGCAACACGGTGGCGGTGACGTTCCCGTGCGTGCTCTTGAAGGCCATCTACGCCACCGAGTCGAACTGGCGGCAGTTCTGCACGACGGGCCAGACGGTGATCTCGTTCGACTGCGGCTACGGCATCGCGCAGGTGACGAGCGGCATGCGGCGCGGCGAGACGAGCGCCTACGATGCGAGCCGCGTGGCCTCGTCGGCGGCCTACAACGTGTCGGTAGGCGCGGCCATTCTGGCCGACAAATGGCGCGCCTCGCCGTGCGTGGGCGACAACGACCCGCAGATCATCGAAGACTGGTACTTCCCCGTGTGGGGGTACAACGGCTTCTCGTTTCGCAACAACCCCAACAACCCGATGTTCTCGGCGTCGCGGCCGGAGTTTCGCACCCCCGGCGTGAGCTCGGCGCAGGTGCGCGGAAACTACCCGTATCAAGAGCTCGTGTGGGGCTACGTGCACTACCCGCCGTCGGCGGAGCACTACCGCGGCGTGGCGCTCGTGTACCCCAACCGTGCGGAGATCTGCGCCTCGTGCGGGCTGCCCACGGCGCGCATCTCGGAGCCCGCGGGCTCGCACCGCGGCGGGTGCGACACCGCGCCGACGCCCGACGCGAGCGTGATCGACGTGCCGCGCGACGTGACGGTGGATGTGGCGCGCGACGTGACCGCGGACGTGATGCGCGACGTGACGGCGGTGGACGTGGCGCGCGATGTGACGGTGGTGGATGTGAGGGCGGTCGACGGGCCCGACACGCGCGACGCGCTCGACGGCGGCTGCGGGTGCGCGACGGCGGGCAGCGCGCGGACGCGAGCGGGAGGGTTGGTGATGGCGGCGGTGGCGCTCGCGGCGCTGCGACGGAGGCGACGGCGCGGGGGGTGAGCGGGGGCGCGACGTGTGGTCCGACGAGAAGCGAGCGCGTTTTGGCGCGTTGAAGAACTCCAGGCAACGCGGCACGCTCGACGCGGTTGAGCGCGCAGAGCTCGACGCGTTGGAGTTCGAACTCGACCGCGAAGAAGAGGCCTCGCTCGCGGCTTCGCGGCCACCTCTCGCCGGATCGAAGAAGCAGATGCCCGGATCAAGACACCCAACTCCCCGATTCTCGGGGAGTCGGCATCGGGTGGTGTAACCCAGGCTGCCGGTCTGAAGCGCCGCGCGCCTCGAAGGCTCCACCCCGGCGCAGCGCGACGCCCTCGCCCGCGTGCACCTCACGGCCGACCTCGTGACGGCGCTCGACGACGGCGCCGGCCACGCCCTCACCACCGAGAAGGCCGCCCAGGGCAACGCCGCCCAGGCCCGCGTGACGCAGCGCGAGCTCGACCTCGGCGACGGCAGCGTGGTGCACCTCGTGGGCATTCTCTACCGCGCGTTTCGCGAGGCCACCGCCGCCCTTCCCACGCTCGTGGTTCCGCCCCTCGGCGACCTCGCGCGCTTCTTCGACCGCCCCGCCGCGAAGCCCTCGCCCGCCGCCCCGCCGCAGCCGGCCCCGGTGGCGTGACCTCACCCGCAGCGCGCGCGAGATCAGCGCGCGGGCGGCACGTCGACGAAGCACGGCATCCAGAGGCCCTCGTCGAGGGCGCCCGCGACGCTCCCCGGCGCGCTCAGCCCGTCGCCGCGCTTCGCGTCCACGCCTCGATCACGGGCGCGGAGTCGATGTCGTCGGGGTGAAACCCCGGGCGGTAATAGCTCAGGTAGTGACGCGCGAGCGTGCCCATGCCGCCGGGCTCGACGAAGAGAAAGCGCCCCAGCGCAGCCCACTCGTCCGCCGAGAAGAGCGTGCCGTCGACCTTCATCATGCGCGCCTGGTGTTCGAAGACCTTGGCCCAGAAGATGAGGCTCGCCAGGGCCATGATGACTGCGCGCTCGGCGTACGTTCCGCCCGCGGCGACGAAGACGTCGAAGGCCACGGCCTTGTGCTCGTTCTCTTCGGCCGCGTGCCAGCGCCACAGCGCGGCCATGGTGGGGTCGGCCCCTTCGAGGAG
Organism: Deltaproteobacteria bacterium; assembly: GCA_947494865.1. GTDB lineage: Bacteria > Myxococcota_A > Polyangia > Polyangiales > CAISKJ01. The sequence continues at coordinate 3,301 of CANMAT010000143.1, read as the reverse complement.
CGCGGGGTTGGCCAGGATGAGCATGCCCAGGAGGGCCGTGAAGTGCTCGAGCGCGCACGTGGCCGAGAGCTGCCAGCGCTTCGGGAGCGCGCGCTCCACGAGCCCGAGAATGGCGTCGACGCGCGCCTCCATCGCGGCGATGGGGTAGCCCTTCGCAGCGAGCGAGGCGTTGTAGAGGTCGTGCTCGCGACCGTGAACGCCCTCCTACCCGCAGAAGAGGCGAATGGCCGCGAGGAGTTCGGGGTCGGACACCCGCTTCTGGTGCGCCCGCACGCTCGCGACGAAGAAGCGCTCGCCGCGCGGGAAGAACACCGACAGGTTGTCGAAGAACGTGGTGACCGAGTGCCGCCCGCCGTGCCAGTGCCGCGCGACGTGGGCCAGCGACCCGAAGCGAAGGTTGCGAATCTGCGGCTGTGCGCTCATGAGATTTCGAGCCTCCTGTAGCGCCCTTATGGTGCCTCGACGCGTCGTGCCGCGGAAGGCGCGAGGATCAGAGATAGGGCGCGGGGTCTACGGCGCTTCCGTTGAGTCGCACTTCGAAGTGAAGGTGCGCGCCTGTCGAGGCCCCGGTGGTGCCCACGATGCCGATCACCTGGCCCGCCGACACCGTGGCGCCCACGCCGATGCCGTTGGCGAAGCGGTTCTGGTGAGCGTAGAGGGTGGTCATGCCACCGCCGTGGGCGAGCTCGATGGTGTTGCCGTAGGAGCCGCGCCAGCCCGCCTGCACCACGACGCCGGCCCTGCACGCGAGGATCTCGGTGACGTTCCACCGCCCCGCGAAATCGATGCCCGTGTGGAGGCGCCAGTCGCCGTAGATGGGGTGAATGCGCCACCCGTAGGGGTCGGTGACGCCGCCCGGAACGGGCCGCGCCTCGCAGGGCCCGGCGCCGAGGCGCACGGTGATGGTGCGCGACGGCGACGGGTCGGGCAGCGCGGTGTCGCCGCGCGCGACGGCCCAGCGGTACGCGTGCGCGCCCGCCTCGCGCGGCGCCGTGATGCGAAACGATGTGGTCGCGCGAAAGCCCGGCGCCACCGGGAAGGGAAGGGGCACCGCGCCGACGCCCCAGCGCCCCGCCACCGCGGGGGCCACCGACTGGAGGCGGTACGTGGCGTCCCACACGGCGTCGCTGCAGTTGGCGAAGGTGAGGTCGACGGGGGCCGACTGCGCGGGATCCATCTCGGCGGGCTGATGCTGGTCGACGAAGCGCGCCGCGGGGCCCGCGGAGGCGCAGTCGAAGCGCGGGCTCACCACGAGGTCGACGGCGGGGGAGGCCTCGCCGATGCGCCCCTCCCCCTGCGCCACGCTCCACGCCCAGGGCGTGACGCCTGCCATGTCGGGCGTGGTGCCCTCGACGGGGACGGTCACCTCGGCGCCGGACGGCACGTCGCGCGGGAGCTCGATGCGCGTGACGCCCCAGCGCCATCGGCCGTCGGGCACGGCGGGCACGAGGGCGAAGCCCGCGGCGCGCGTCCACGTGGCGCTGCCGCAGTTGGCGAAGGTGACGGTGCCGCGCACGGCCTCGCGCTGGCCCACGAAGCGCGGCGGCGGCGTCTGCGTGCGGAAGCGCGCGACGGGGCCCGCGAGGGCGCAGCTCGCCGACGAGCGCACCTGCACGGTGACCTCGGGCGTAAACTCTTGAAGGGTCTCGGCGCCGTCGCGCGAGAGTGCCCACGCGAAGCGGTACGCGCCCGGCGCGATGGGCGCCTGCACCTCGAAGGCGACGGTGACGCGCTCCCCGGGGGCCACGTCGCGGGGCAGCGCCACGCGCGCGACGCCCCACGGCGACACGGTGCCGGGCCGCGCGACGACCGCGAAGGCGCCCGCCGTCCACCGCGCGCCGCTGCAGTTGTCGAAGGTGAGCGACACCGCGGCGCGCTCGCCGGGGCGCATGTCGTCGGGCGGCGCCACCTGCCCCCGAAACTGCGCCGAGGGGCCGCCCGCCTCGCACGCTCCGCCGCCGTCGACGGGGCGCGCGCCGGCGTCGAGCGCGGGGACCGGCGGCGCGTCGTCGGCGGTGTTCGCGCAGGCCGCGCAGAGGGCCGCGGCGAGGGCGCTGCGCCGCGCGCTCACCACGTCACCGCCACGGGGCCGAGGTGCTCGTCGAGGGCGCCCACGCCGAGGGCGCCGGTCTCGCTCGAGCCCCAGCATCGGAGGCTCCGGTCGTCGAGGAGCGCGCACGTCGAGGCCGCGCCCGACGCGAGGGCGCTCACGCGCTGCAGGGGGTTGGTGGTCGCCGAGCCCGGCGACGCGATCACCGGCGCGGCGGCGGGGCCCCCCTCTCCCACGAGGCCGTTGCCGAGCTCTCCGCTGCGGTTCGAGCCCCAGCAGCGCACGGTGCTGTCGTCGAGCAGAACGCAGGTCTGCGCGCCGCCCGCCGCGACCGCGATCGCCACCCCCGGCGGCAGCGCGACGACCGCGGCCTCGGCCCCGTCGGCGCGGGCGTCGGACGCATCGGCGCGGGCGTCGGTGCGTACATCGGCGCGGGCGTCGGCGGACGCATCGAGCGCGGCGTCGAGGGAGGCGTCGAGGCCGGCGTCTTCGCTCTCGACGGGGGCCGAGCCCGCGTAGCCTGGCGCCGCGACGGCGGCTTCGAAGCAGCGCCCGCCGCATGGCGACCGCGGACGCGAGACGGGCAGCACGCCGAGCTGCCCGCGGTCGGCGCTGCCCCAGCAGAGCACGGCGCCGTCGTCGCGGAGCGCGCAGGTGTGGTGGGCGCCGGCCGCGATCGCGCGCGCCCCCCGGAGCAGCCGCGCGCCCGCCATGACGGCCTGCGGCGAGGGCGTCGGCGCGTCGCCCGAGGTCGCGTTGCCGAGCTCGCCGAGCGCGTTGGTGCCCCAGCACGACACGGTGCCCGCGGCGGTGCGCGCGCAGGTGTGCTCGTCGCCCGCGACGAGGTCGACCGCGTCGGTGAGGCGCGGCACCTCCTCGGGCGTGCGCGCGCAGGGCACGGCGACGCCCGTGGCCGTGCACGTGGCCGGGGCGCGTTCGAGGCCGAGCTGGCCGCGGTCGTTGGCGCCCCAGCAGAACACCCGCCCGTTCGCGAGGGCGCAGGTGTGGCGCGCGCCCGCGGCGAGTGCGGTGACCCCCGCGAGGGCGGGCACCTCGACGGGCGCGGTGCCCGGGAGCGTGGCGCCGTTGCCGAGCTGCCCCGCCGCGTTGCTGCCCCAGCAGCGCACGGCCCCCGCGGCGGTGAGCGCGCACGCGTGGGCGCCGCCGGTGCGCACCGCGGTCACGTCGGTGAGGCCCGGCACCTGACGGGGGTAGAGGTGGCACGCGACGCCGCGGGTCTGCCCCGCGGAG
>CANMAT010000142.1 GCA_947494865.1 Deltaproteobacteria bacterium | reverse complement strand
GTAGATCACGCTGATCGCGCCGCTGAGGATGTCGCCGAGGCCGTAGTTGGGGCCCACGGTGGTGCCGAGGCCGAAGTCGCTGCGCGTCGACGAGGTCGAGAGCTGCGAGCGGCGCGGAACCGACTCGAGGGTCGACGAGGTGTAGCGGAGCTGCAGGCCGAGCTGCGCCTGCAGGGCGAGCTGCGGAATGCCGATGAAGCCGAACTGGAGCTCCGCGGCGGCGTTGGCGCCCATGGTGAGCTGCAGCGAGCGGCCCGACTGGTCGGCGGCGTTGTCGTCGGTGCCCGTGGTGATGGCCGACGTCGCGTAGTGGAAGCCGACGAGGGGTGTGAGGTTGATCGAGAGGTGCTTCGCCTCGGCGAGCATGATCGGCACGCCGAACTGGAAGCCGATGCCGAAGAAGTTCGGCACGTCGGTGGTCACCGTGTTGGTGCCGCGGTCGGCCGGCGTGGTGGTCGAGCGGCTGCCCGACGAGAAGCCGATCGAGAGGCCGCCCTCGATGGCGAGGCCGTTGCTGACCCAGTAGCGCGCGCCCACCGTGTGGAGGGTGGCGTTACCCGCCGAGGCGCCGCCCATGAGCGACGCGGGCGGACCCACCGTCACGTTGCCCTGCGTGCCGTCGTAGCCCGGGAGACCCGCGCCCGCGCCGCCGAGCACCGACATGGTCGTCGTGCCGAAGTACCGCAGACCCATGTGGCCGACGACCTGCGAGTGGTCCGTCACACCCGTGGTGTCCGTGATCGAGCCGCCCGTCGAGCCAGCGGCCGGAGCCGGACCCGTCGAGCCACCGATGTCTTGCGCGCCAGCAACCGAGGTCGTCACCGCGATCGCCGCGCCCACCACCAAACAAAGAATTGAACGCATGCCTTTCGTCACCTTCTGTGTGCGTTGAGACCCACCGCGACGCCGCCCACAACCGACCCCAAATCTGTACGACCGCTGCGCCGCGCGGCGCCTTCTTTCGTCTGCCCCGCCCCCCTCTGTCAAGGTTCCAAGAACGATTCCAGGCTCACGTAGACGTTGCTTGTCACGCGCCGCGCGCACACCCGGTCTTATGTCGCAGAATCAGCGCTCGCCGCGCTGGCGGAGCATCAACGCCGTCCACGGCGAGGCGGGGTCGCGCGCGGCCGCCCGTCGCATGAGCTCCGCCGCCTCGCGTCGGTCGTCGGCGCGCGTCGCGAGGGCCCGCAGGGTCATGGGCGAGGTGGGCGCCCCGCGGCGGGCGCGCTCCAGCACGACGCCGAGCTCGCCCGCCTCGCAGGCCCCCTCGTGGGCGCCGCACACGAGCACCACCCACGCGTCGGCGAGGGCGTCTTCGTACGGCTCGCCAGAGCGAACCCGGAGGTCGCCGAGCGACGCCGTGGGCGCCTCGGTGTGCGCGAACAGCGCCCCGCGGCGGTGCCTCCCCCACGCGGTCTCTACGTCAGCGAGGGCGGCGCGCGCGTCGGCCGCCGCGCCGCGCGATGCGCGCGCGTGGGCCCGGGCCACGCGCACCCGGTCGCGCGCGCCGCGCGCCTCGGGGCCACGCAGCGCGGAGAGCGCGCTCGTGAGCAGCCGATCGGCGGCGTCATCGAGGCCAGCGTCGCCGAGCGCGCGCGCCGCGTCGATGCGCGCGAGCGCCCACGCAACGCCCGGCGCGCCAACCTCCTCGCCCGGCACGTCGCCCGCCCCGCCCGCGGCGGCGCCCGCGAAGGGCTCGCGCTCGACCACGAGGCGGGCGCCCGCGGGCGTCTCGAGGGGCACCCGCGCGAGCATCTCGACGCCCTCGGCCACCCGCCCCGCGCGCAGCAGCGCGTGCCCCAGCACACGAATCGCGAGGAGGTCGCCCGGCGCCCCGCGCACGATCGCGCCGGCCTCTTCGGCCGCGAGGTCGGCACGGCCCGCGACGAGCCACAGGCGCGCGCGCTCCGACGGGCGCACCGTGGCGCCCTCGCGTCCCGCGCGCAGCCCCGCCACGAGGCGCGCGGCGTCGGCCGCGCGGCCGTCGAAGGCCCGCGCCTCGATCACCCGCACGCGGTCCGCGACGCGCGACGGGTCGAGCTCGACCAGGGGCGTGAGCATCGCGTCGACCGCGGCCCACTCGCCCCGCGCCGCGTGCTCGACGGCCGCGGCCCTGCGCCGCGCGGCGGCCGAGCGACGGAACATCCCCGCGGGGTCGAGCGCCAGCACCCGCGCGGCGAGCACCCGGTCACCCGCGCGCGCGCCCGGCGCGCCGCCCCGCGCGAGGGCCGCCGCGCGCGCGTCGCCGCCCGCGACCGCGGTCACCGCGGCGCGCACGTCGGGGTCGTCGGGGTCGAGGGCCAGCGCGCGGTTGGACGCTGCCATCGCACCCGCGTCGTCGCCGCCGCGCTGGCGCACCGCCGCGAGCGCGAGCCACCCGGCGGCGAGGTCGGGGCTCGCACGCACGAGCTCCTCGGCCAGCGCGCGGGCCCCTTCGAGGTCGCCCGACGCGGCCGTCACCTCGACGCGGCGCGCCGCGAGGAATCCGTCGGCGCCGTCGGCGAGCGAGGCGAGGTCGAGCTGGCGCAACGCCGCCGCGTGGTCGCCCCGCGCGGCCGCAAGCTCGGCGCGGAGGTAGGCCTCGTAGGCCGTAGGCGACGCAAAGGCGCGCGCGCGCTCCGCCCCGCCGACGCGCTCGCGCAGCGACTCCGACGGGGCCGACGCGCACGCGACGAGCGCGAGGGCGAGCGGAGCGATGGCACGGCGCTTCACAATGCGCGCTTCGTACCACGGACGCAGCCGCGCCGAGAACTCCGCGCGGCGGGCGATTCTGACCGGGCCGGTGCGAGGCCCCTGTACGGCGGCGGGGAGGTTCCGCTAGCATCCGCGGCCTTCACGGAGCGTCGGGCGGTTTCCTCGCGCCTGACGGGAGAATCGCACACGATGAGCAGCGACGCAGACGCCCGGTGCCTCGAGACCTTTCCTGAGTGGCTTCGCACGCTCGGCACCGATATCGAGGTGCTCGCCGCCGCGCTCGCCGACGACGCGACGCCCGACGGCGCCCGCCGCGTGCTCGCGGCGGGGCTCAACTACGTGTTCAAATCCGTCGACCTCATCCCCGACGGCATCGACGACATCGGGTACCTCGACGACGCCTTCGTGCTGCGCGTATCGAGCGCGCTCGCCCTCGCGGCCGGGCTGTCGTCCGAGGGCCACGGCGCGGTGGCCGCCCTCGCCGCCGACGCCTCGCTGGTGAGAGATTTCCTCGCCGCTGACGCCCCGCGCCTCGAGCGCTACGTGGCCGCGCTCCCCAAGGGCTCGGCCCGCGGTCGCAGCGTCGACGACATCGTGGCCCAGCCCGGCGTGCGCGCCGAGCTCCTCAACGACGTGCGCGGCTTCTCGCGCGACTACGCCTCTCCGCCCTTCGCCCGCGAGGAGCGCACGCTCATCAAACTCCGCGCCTTCTTCGACGCGCGCCTGCCGCGTTGACCGGGCGCGGCCCGACTCCCACATCCCCCCACTGACTCGACCGGGCGCCGACATCACGGCCGCCCCGCCGCGCACCACCCTCCGAGGCCTGAGATTCTGTCATGAAACCCATCGCGATGACCCTGCTCGTGGGCGGCGCCCTCGCGCTCTTCGCCTGGAGCGCCAGCCGCCGTTGGAAGCTTCTCATGTCCGGCGCGCCCGAGCAGCGCCTCGACCGGCTGCTCGATCGCCTCACGATCGCGCCCGGCGAGCGAGGCCCGAGCGCCCTCGGGCGCGCGCTGCTCTTCACCATCGCGGGCCTCGGCGCGCTCGCCCCCGTGCTCGCGCTCGTGGGCGTCGCGGGCGTATCCGCGGCGCTCACCGCGGCGGGCGCGTGCGGCGCGGCGGCGGGCGGCCTCTTCCTCTTCTGGGCGCTGCGCCAGCAGATCAAGATGCCCAAGTACCGCCTCGCCGGCCTCGCGCACATGGCCATCTTCGTGGGCTTCGCCACGCTCACGCTGCGCACGGTGATCCTCGTGGGCCGCGGGTACGTGCCCGAGTTCAACGCCTGGGTGCTCGACCCGACGGCGGGCGGCGCGATCGGCTTCGCGGGCCGCACCTACAACCTCGTCAAAGACGTGGTGGTGCTGCTCGTGCTGTTCGGCGTAGGCACGTTCATTCGCTTTCGCCTCGTCGACAAGATCAAGCGCCTCGCCTACGGCTGGCACGCGTGGGTGGTGCTCGGGGTCATCGCCACGATGATGATCTCCGACGTGGTCTACGACGCCGGCCACCTCCTGTCGGTGGCCATCACGCAGAACCCCGGCGCGCCGCGCGAGCTGCTCAACCAGCTCGCGTGGGAGCACGGCGACATCCTCGGCGGCCTCCTCGGCAACCTCCTCTCGACGCTCGGCGTCGAGGGCGAAGGAACGGCCGAGACCATCGGCCAGGTGGGCTTCTGGACGCACGTCACCCTCGTGTTCGCGTTCTTGAACTACCTCCCGTACGGCAAGCACTTTCACGTCATCACGTCGCTCTTCAACGTGGTCACGCGCAACCTCGACGCCCCCGGTCGCCTCACCCCCATGGCGAAGACCGGCGACGAGCTCATGGAGAAGATCACCAAGGGCATGGAGCTCGCCGACCCGATGGGCGCGCCCGTGGGCATCTCGCGCATGGATCACTTCACGTGGAAGTCGCTCCTCGATTTCTACACGTGTACCGAGTGCGGCCGCTGCTCGGACAACTGCCCCGCGCACCGTACGGGCAAGCTGCTCTCGCCCAAGCACTTCACCATCGACCTGCGCGACCACCTCTACGAGCAGCAAGACGCGGTGATGAAGGGCCTCCCCGCGGCCCCCGCGAAGCCCGCCGAGGGCGACGAGGCGGCCCCCGCGCTCGCGAGCCTCTTCCCCACGAACCTCGTCCCCGACGTGATCCACCCCGACGTGATCTGGGCCTGCACGAGCTGCCGCGCGTGCGAGGAGCAGTGCCCGGTGATGATCACCTACGTCGACAAGATCGTCGACATGCGCCGCAACCTCGTCATGGTTCGCGGCGAGTTCCCCGCCGAGCTTCAGCGCACGTTCACGGCCCTCGAGACCAACGGCAACCCGTGGAACATCACCCGGCAAGACCGCGCCGAGTGGACGTCGGGCCTCGACGTTCCGATGATGGCCGACGCGCCCGACGCCGAGGTGCTCTACTGGGTGGGCTGCGCGGCGAGCTACGACGACCGCGCGAAGAAGATCGCGCGCGCCATGGTGAAGCTCATGAAGCACGCGGGTGTGGGCTTCGCCATCCTGGGCACCGAGGAGACCTGCACCGGCGACCCGGCGCGCCGCGCGGGCAACGAGCACCTCTTCCTCATGCTCGCCGAGCAGAACGTCGCCACGCTCAACAACTACAAGCCCAAGAAGATCGTCACGACCTGCCCGCACTGCTTCAACACGCTGCTCAACGAGTACCCCGACTTCGGCGCGAAGTTCGAGGTGGTTCACCACACCGATTTCTTGATGGGTCTGCTCGCCGAGAAGAAGCTCGTGCCCGCGAAGGGCGTGAAGGCCAAGGTGGCCTTCCACGACTCGTGCTACCTGGGCCGCTACAACGGGGTTTACGAGCCCCCGCGCGAGATCCTCAAGCGCATCCCCGGCGTCGAGCTCGTCGAGGCCGAGTGGAACCGCGAGAAGGGCCTCTGCTGCGGCGCCGGCGGCGGCCAGATGTGGATGGAGGAGCAGCACGGCACCGAGCGCGTGAACAAGCGCCGCACGCTGCAGCTCCTCGACACCGGCGCGAGCGTGGTGGCGTCGGGCTGCCCCTTCTGCCAGACGATGCTCACCGACGGCATCAACGGCATGGGCGACGAGCTCAAGCGCCCCGTGGAGCAGCTCGACGTGGCCGAGATGCTCGAGCGCTCCATCGACTTCGACGCGGTGCCCGCGGGCGCCCCCCGCGCGAAGGCCAACGAGGCCGCGCAGGCGAGCGCCTGAGGCCTCGCGCACACCGCTGACACGCCCTCCCGCCGCGCGGTAGTGTCCGCGCCCGGTGGACCCTCAATCGATCTCGACCCCTGGCTACGGCGCGGCGCTCGCGCAGACGCTCACAGCGTTGGCGGGCGTGTGCGCGCTCGCGTGGTGGCTCCTACGTTGGGGCGGGCGGCGCGGCCTCGGCGCCCTCGCGGGCCCTGGAGCGGGTCGCGTCGAGGTGCTCGAGCGCACGACGCTCGACGCGCGGCGGGCGATCTTTCTCGTGCGCATCGGCGCGCGGGTGCTCGTGGTGGGGGCGGGCGATCAGTCGCTGTCGCTGCTCACCGAGATGCGCGACGACGAGCTCCCTCCCCCGCGCCCGGCGCCGGGCTCGGCGCTCGAGGCGCTCTTCGCGAGCGTGAAGCGAGCCCCGTCGACCGAGGCTCCTCGCGGCGAAGGTGGCGCGTGAACCCGCAAGGCGTCGTGTCGCTCGCGCTGCTGCTCGGCGTGGCCACCTTGCTCCCCGCGCTGGTGCTAGCGGGCACGTCGTTCATCAAGATTTCGGTGGTGCTCGGCTCGCTGCGCAACGCCTTCGGCGGCGCGCAGGTACCTGGCGCGATGGCGGTGCTGGGGCTGAGCGCGATCCTCACGCTGCACGTGATGGCGCCCACCGCGGAGGCCGTGCTCGCCGCGGGCGGCCCAGCGCTCTCGCAGGCGGTGGCGTCCGATCCGGCGACCGCGCAAGGCGCGGCGGCGTGGGCGCGCGCGTGGGACCTCTCACGCGCCCCCGTCGTGCGCTTCCTGCGCGTCAATGCGCGCCCCGAGGACCGCACGTTCTTCGTCGACCTCGCGCGTCGGAGTCGCGCACGTCAGCCCGCGGTGGGCGTGCGCCCCGCAGTGTCCGACGACGACGTGTCGGTGCTGCTCCCGGCCTTCGCGGTGTCAGAGCTGACGCGCGCGTTTCTCATCGCTTTCCTGGTGCTGCTCCCGTTCCTTGTGGTCGACCTGGTGGTGGCGAATGTGCTGGCCTCGGCGGGCCTCGGAGGCATAACGCCCTCGAGCGTGGCGCTGCCGTTCAAGCTGCTTCTGTTCATCAGTGCCGACGGGTGGCACCTCATCGCGCGCGCCCTGGTGCTCGCCTACCGCTGAGCGAAGTGCTTGACACGAGGCGCGCTTCGGGTAAGGTCGCCGTCCTTCCGCGGGCGTAATTCAGCGGTAGAATGTCAGCTTCCCAAGCTGAACGTCGCCGGTTCTATCCCGGTCGCCCGCTCCGAGCTAGTTTTCAAGGGGTTTTCGACAGAGCGAAGGGTTCCCGGTCCTCGGGTCGGGACCTTCGCGGGACCTTCACGAGGGGTCGAGACGGTCTCCGACGCCGCCCGGTGAAGATGGTCCGCCGAGAGGTGGGCGTACCGCTGGGTCACGGTGATGTCGGAGTGCCCGAGGAAGGCGCAGACCTCCTCGATGCGCCACGCCCGTCCCCACGTGCCCATGATCAGGTGCGACGCGCAGGTGTGCCGCAGGTCGTGGAAGCGTACCCGGCGGCTGATGCCCGCGAGCGTCTTGTGCCCCGGCTCGACCTGCGTCTTGGTCACGTGCCGGTCGCGCCAGCCCGCCTCGTCACTCTCGCGGCGTCGACAGCCCGTGACCGTCGGGAACACGAGGGCGACGGTGCGCTTGGGGTTGAGCTCCTTCCAGCGCCGGAGCGCTTCGAGGGCCGGGGCGAGCAGGGGGACGTGGCGAATCTTGCCGCTCTTGGTCGGCCCCTTGTGGGAGTAGCGCACGACCAACCTGGGCTGATGGCCGTCGAGGTGCACGTCGCTCCAGTGGAGGCCCCACAGCTCGCCCTGGCGCAGACCCGTGTAGATCGCCACGGTGTAGAGGAGTCGACCGGGTTCGTGGATCCCCTCACATCGAACGACCTGATCGATCTCGGTCTCGGAGAGGAAGGTCCAGCCTTCCTCGGTGCTCGGCCGACTCGGCACCCGTACGTCCTTGGCGGGGTTGTCACCCTTGAGCACCTCGTCCTCGATCGCGTCGGCGAGGCACTTCCTCAGGAGGTTGAGAGCATGCACCACCGACTGGCGGGACAGGGGTCGTGACGTCCGCTTGGGGGTGCCCGCCTTCCATGCCGCAGGGGCGAGGGCCTTCTTGCGCGAGAGCGCCACCACCCACTCCTTGACGTCGCGGCGGGCGATATTGGCGAGGGGCCAGTCCGCGAAGGGGGCCGTCGCGATGTGGCACTTCCAGGTGGATCGCTCGGTGTCGAT